>CAMWGU010000076.1 GCA_947173895.1 uncultured Bacteroides sp.
TCAGTTGTTGAGCCATACTTTCATAGCTTTACGAAGTTTTATCGGACAGCAATAAATTTTTTTATATCCTGTTGCCATTAAAGGACCGTATACGTATCCTTAAACCTGCTTTGCTTTACTATTAAAGAATTTCCGCCTATTGGGTACTATCTCCCAAGTCCTGGAATTTAAGTCCCAAACCTTGAGAGTTAACTCCAAAGCTTTGGGACTTAAATCCAAAGCCTTTGGGAGATAGATTCAACTGCATGAAAAAGGTTAGGCATTAGCAAGAAAGTCTTACGCAATAGGACGCAATGAAGTAAAGAAAACAAACTGAGGTTAACCTAATGCCGCATATACATGATGTGGATAACGACTTTCAAAATTGCGGCTTACCGGATTACAACCACCGTAGTAATTCACAATCAGCGGATATCTTCTTACTCACATCAAAATGAGGCAACAAATAAAAATCTTTTCAAAGCTCAGGTAAACCGGACACAAGTACCTGCATTTCCATCTGGCGAGAAACGCGCTCCACTGATAAAACCATCTTTATATGAGAATTCAATCTGTAAGATCTCAACATCCAACCGATAAAGCAAGAACCAAGTAGTGGATCGCTAAGTCAAGCGACTTTGACCGGTTATCAGCAGACCAAACATTGTGATAATCAAAAGCGACAAATAGCAACTTAGCATTTAATAACTTCAGCATGTGATAAACCAGTTGTACGCCCTATCAAATCATGATCCATGCCTAATTCTTTCATCTTACGGGCTGTTTCTATGAGCTGCAAATACCTACCTTGCTCGATTCCTTGTTGCAATCCTCTTTCCATCCCCCTTTCCAGTCCCCGTATTTCAGCTGTCTCCATCACACTAAACCAGTCACGGTAGGCTTTCAAGCTATCCTCATACTCATACCGCTCTTTACGATCGAACTTGGCTATTTCCGCCACATCAAACAAACGCTGGAAGATTTTCTCACGCAAGATAGCCGGCCGCTTTTCCAATGCGCCCAAATGGCGGATGGCATACATCCACTTGTCAAACATGGTTTCCAGTTCATCCTCTTGCTTAATAAAATTGGGCATCTCCAGATAAATGAAAGTCAGCTTGTCATAGAAAAGTTCTTTGGTACGGGTATCCATCAGTTTCACCTCGTGATAATATTCCTTGTTCCGGCTGTCCGTGAAGCAGAAATTCAAGATGCCGATGGTGTAGACTCCTTTCAGTTCGTAGTTCCACACTCCTTTGGGAGCCTGCTCGCGAATGGCAAACGAAGAATAATAAATACTGCGGTCTTTGAAGAACTGCTGCTCACCCTTCTGCATTTCCACGACAAAGATCTCACCCTGATTGTTTTTGCAATAGACATCGAACACGGCACGACGGTCATATTCCTGAGTGCCGAGATGTTCGGTATTCAAATAGGTTATGTCCTGTATCTCCTCACGGCCGTGGAGCAAAGCATTGAGAAAACTGATGAGCAAGTCTTTGTTCATCTCCGTACCAAACAATTTCTTAAAGGCAAAATCAGTATAAAAATTGACATACCTGTCGATGATTCCTTCTGTACACATAACTATAGGTCGTTTCTATTATAATTCTTTAATACCCAGCAAAGGTAGATAAAAATCATAAGTTTTACTTTAACAAAATAAAGAAAACAACAGAACATTAAATTTCCAATTATAACAACTAGTTTACTATCAACTTTTATCTGTTTCTAACGGTCCAAGAGGACGAAACGCATGAATCGACTGTACACACAAAACCACTTCATGCATTTAATGCAAAAGAATGATTTAAATATTCACAAACAACTTATAGCCAAACAGAATTGATTGGCTGAAGATTAAATTATATTCTATAAAAAAACACAATATACTTCTGTTTGAATATATTTGATTTATAAAAAGGAAAATCACCTAATTTCTCCAGGCAAATAACGTAACTGAAGATATTGTTTTCCGGGTTTCAGGTATCCACCATCGAATATTTCTTTTCGTATACGGTAGACCTCTACTCTTTTCAACAAATAATCCTCCACCTCCATCGGTTGCTTCTTGCACCAAGAAAGTACCTTCAGGCTTCCGTCAGCATAAACTTGGGCATATACTTTCACAGACCTGACAGAACCCACTTTCGTTATTTTACGCTCCTTTTTATAATCTACCCACAAAATTGCCTTCGCCTTCCCAAATTCCACATCCGACTCTATAGATCTCTTGCAGCCTACAGCTACACACAAAACCCAAAGAAGTCCCAAACACGACCAACGCATATCCACTCTCATAAATAATTTATTTTTTTATTTCTTCTATAGGTACAACTTCTTCTATCTCTATCACATTTGATCCTTTTTTAGTACGAAAACGAATGATATTCACCAAATCGGCTATAGCATAAACTATACCGCTCACTCCCAAAATAATAAATGGAACAGTGGCTGCTTCAAATGGATTGAACAGGACCACCAGGCCAGCTATGAGCACCAATACTGGAATCACAAAGAAAATAAACGGCACTATTGTCCAATTACGAGCTGCTGACAGATTCACAATCTGATTAATACCGGCCAGTACCAGCACAGCACCTAATACATACATCAAACTTTCCACAAAGAACTCAGGCATGATCATCAACCACAATCCAAACAACAAACTGCCTAATCCTATAATGGGAAACATGTCTCTACGTTGTCTACCATGAACCAGATATCCAAACACAGAAATAAGACCTGGTACCAAAAACAGCACGCCGATTGTTATGACCAAATAAAGAATGGCGGCTTCAGGCCACACCACCAGCAACACACCGATAGTCAACGCACAAATGCATCTGATTA
The DNA here is from genome assembly GCA_947173895.1 of uncultured Bacteroides sp. Classification (GTDB taxonomy): domain Bacteria; phylum Bacteroidota; class Bacteroidia; order Bacteroidales; family Bacteroidaceae; genus Phocaeicola. The sequence goes on from CAMWGU010000076.1 coordinate 2,833, forward strand.
TAGAATAATTCATTGATTTCATAAGCCTTCTAGATTTTATTAATAATGAAGCGAATATACGGATTATTTTTGAGAAAAAATAAATTAAGGCATCAAAATAATATGATTCTGAACCGAAATAAATTAGGAACATCAACTGTCCTGATTCGAAATTTATATTTCATACACCTGATTTTAATGATTTATTAACTGATATATCAAAAACCATTCAGCTTGTTGGAATGTTCATTTAGAAAACCTAATTTTAAAAAAGAAAAGATTATGAATAACGGAAATTTCCTAACCGGACTGACTCTAGGAGCGTTGGCCGGCTATGCAGTAAGTTGTTTCGCACGCAGTCACAAAGGTCGCAAATGGAGAAGAAACATATGTGACGCCATGGAAAATTTAAGAGAAGACGCCATGAACTTGACTCACGAAGCAAAACGCAAAGTGAAACAAGTAGGCAATGAAGTGGCCGAAAAAATGGAGGAAAAGATGGACAATATACAACGTTTCTCCCCCCCATCTGCACGATGACATAAAAAATACACGTGCCGTTTTTTCACATGTACGTATGTGTTACCTTACGCATACGTACATGTTACCTCATTCGTATGCACCTATCTCCCGACACACATTATTGTATATTTCATATCTATGTAGACATCCGTAGAATATAAAAATACCTTAATCTTACAACATGAAAAAAGTCGGAGAGACAAAAGAAATAACCGTTGTATCTACTTTTTTATTTCCACCCAAAGTTTCTTTTGCCCACCCTACGGCGTCAGGAGAGTAAACCCAATAGTTCACGATAGGGAAAGCAATATTTCTGAGCATCGCTGTACACAGCTAGAAATCTTTTTCCTGTAATAGAAACGATTCATGTTCTCTTTAAAAAAGAATATCCATAAATAAAAAAAGCAAGTTTTTCTTTGGAATTTCAAACTAAACAATTACATTTGTCGCAAAATACAAAACAGAAATTATGAATAGAATATTGGTAAATACATATTGGTGGCATCTCTTGCAACTTGAAAAGTCGTAAGGGAAACGGACCATTATATATATACCTAACATTCTTTAAGGATATTCAAATTGGAGGCCTGTCGTACTTACGACAGGCCTTTTTTCGTTAACTCATATCGGTTATTAAGAGCGATAAAAATACAGAGCAACAATGAAAACTTATCAGGTAAACAAAGAAGGCTATTATGGCGAATTCGGAGGGGCATATATCCCCGAAGTCCTACACCGTTGTGTGGAAGAATTAAAAGAGGTTTATTCCGGCGTACTGGAAAGCGAAGGCTTTAAAAAAGAATTCCATCAAATGCTACGCAACTATGTGGGACGTCCTTCGCCCCTTTACCTAGCAAACAGATTAAGTGAAAGATACGGTTGTAAGATCTATCTGAAACGCGAAGATCTGAACCACACCGGAGCGCACAAAATCAATAATGCCATCGGTCAAATACTACTAGCCAAACGCATGAAAAAAAAACGCATCATAGCCGAAACAGGAGCTGGACAACACGGAGTAGCAACCGCCACCATATGTGCTCTAATGAATTTACAATGCATTGTCTATATGGGAAAAAGCGATGTGGAACGCCAACATGTCAATGTAGAGAAAATGAAAATGCTGGGAGCCGAAGTCCGTTCCGTCACTTCAGGCAACATGACACTGAAAGACGCCACCAATGAAGCTATCCGCGACTGGTGCTGCCACCCTGCCGACACGTACTATGTCATCGGTTCAACCGTAGGACCTCATCCATATCCCGATATGGTGGCACGCCTGCAATCCGTTATCAGCGAAGAAATTAAGGAACAGCTGAAGGAACAGGAAGGAAGAGAATATCCCGACTATCTGATGGCTTGTATAGGCGGAGGAAGCAATGCGGCAGGAACCATCTATCACTACATAGACAACGAACGAACACAAATCGTACTGGCCGAAGCCGGTGGAAAAGGGATTGATACCGGCCTGTCGGCAGCTACCATCCAGCTAGGAAAAATGGGAATCATACACGGATCCAAAACACTGGTCATCCAGAACGAAGACGGCCAAATAGAAGAACCTTATTCCATATCTGCCGGACTGGATTATCCGGGAATTGGCCCTATGCATGCCAATCTGGCCCAGCAAAAACGCGCTCTAGTACTTGCCATCAATGATGACGAAGCAATCCGGGCTGCCTTTGAACTGACCCGATTGGAAGGTATTATTCCTGCCTTGGAATCGGCCCACGCCCTAGGAGCACTGAACAAGATGAAGTTTAATTCCACAGATGTGGTGGTCCTCACCGTATCTGGACGAGGTGACAAGGATATAGAAACTTATCTGAAGGCATACAACGAAGCCAAGCATTTATAAAACAAAAAACAGAACAGTAAAAAGAATAACAACAATCATTGAAAGATGCAACAAATGAAAACGTTTACATATACCACCCGATACAAAACCATACTAGGCGACCTTCACACCCCAGTCAGTACCTATCTGAAAGTACGCGACCTTTTTCCGCAAAGCGCACTGATGGAAAGTTCCGACTATCATGGAAGCGAAAATAACCGCTCCTTCATCGGGCTAAAACCCATAGCCAGTATCAGCATCAACCACGGTACGGCCACTGCTACCTATCCCGACGGTAGCACAGAGAAACACACCATCAGCGATCAGTTTCGGGCAGAACAAGCTCTGACCGGTTTTCTGAATCACTTCAATGTGAACGGAGAATACAACAACTACTGCGGACTATATGGCTATACCAGTTTCAACGCCATACGCTATTTCGAACAAATTAATATAAAAGACAGCTGTGACTCCAAAAACGATGCACCAGATATGCTCTACATCTTATATAAATATCTGATTGTCTTCAACGATTTCCGCAACGAAATGTTGCTGCTGGAAATGTGGAAGAGCGGCGATGAAAGCCATCTGGACCATGTAGAAAAAGCCATTCAGAACCGCAATTATACCACATACGATTTCCATGCCGTAGGCGAAACCAGCAGTACACTGACCGACGAGGAACACAAAGTAAACATACGCAAAGGCATCGCCCACTGTATGCGTGGCGACGTTTTCCAAATCGTCCTTTCGCGCCGATTCGTCCAACGATACGAAGGCGATGATTTCAAACTTTATCGCGCCTTACGTAGCATCAACCCATCGCCCTACTTATTCTACTTTGATTTTGGAGGTTTCCGCATCTTCGGTTCCTCACCCGAGACACATTGCAAGATAGAAAACGGACGTGTTACCATCGATCCAATTGCCGGAACCACCCGACGAAACGGAGATCCTAAGACAGACGAGGAAGTCACTGCCGCCCTGCAAGCAGATCCGAAAGAAAATGCAGAACATGTCATGCTAGTAGACCTAGCACGAAACGACCTGAGCCGCAGTTGCCACAACGTACAGATTGAATTCTACAAAGAAGCCCAATACTATAGTCATGTCATCCATCTGGTAAGCCGCGTCAGTGGGGAACTGGATACAAATACCAACCCCATTAAAGCCTTCATCGATACATTCCCAGCCGGCACCCTAAGCGGCTCTCCAAAGGTAAAAGCCATGCAACTAATCAGCCAATACGAACCTCACTGTCGCAGAGCTTACGGAGGCTGTATCGGTTTCATCGGACTGAATGGAAATCTGAACCAAGCCATAACCATCCGCACATTCGTCAGCCGAAACAACGAATTATGGTTTCAGGCAGGAGGAGGCATTGTAGCCAAAAGTAATGAAGAATATGAATTACAAGAAGTGAACAACAAATTGGGAGCACTCAAAAGAGCTATTATACTGGCAGAACAAATGTAAAAACATAACTCATCATGAAAATAGTCATCATTGATAATTACGATTCATTTACCTACAATCTGAGTCATCTGGTAAAAGAATTGGGAGCAGAAGTAACTGTGTTCCGCAACGACACATTCCAATTGGAGGAACTAAATATGTTCGATAAAATCATTCTTTCACCCGGTCCTGGCATTCCGTCAGAAGCAGGTTTGATGCCTGAAGTCATCCAAACATACACCGGGAAGAAACCGATTCTTGGTATATGTTTGGGAGAACAAGCCATAGGCGAAGCTTTCGGAGCTAAACTGACCAATCTGAGCGAAGTGTTTCACGGAGTGCAAACCCCCGTCCTGCTAAAAAAAGATAAAGCAGATTTCATTTTCAACGGACTACCGGACGAAATACCTGTCGGGCGTTATCACTCATGGGTCGTAGATACAGACCTGTTTCCCGACTGTCTCGAAATAACAGCCATAAGCCGAGAAGGATTCATCATGGCCCTGAAGCATAAGGAATATGATATTCACGGCATCCAGTTTCATCCAGAATCTGTATTGACCCCCGACGGCAAAACCATTATATACAACTTCTTAAACGAATAAAAAAATGAAAGCAATACTATCCCGACTCTTTCATCATGAGGTACTGACTCACGAAGAATCCAAAGAACTGATGATCAATATAATTAAAGGAATATACAACAGTTCGCAAATAGCCGCCCTGCTGAGCGTTTTCCAGATGCGCGGCATCAAGGTGGAAGAACTGACCGGATTCCGCGAAGCATTACTTGCCACTCGCATACCTATAGACCTCTCCTGTTACGAGCCGATTGATATTGTAGGTACGGGAGGTGACGGAAAAAACACCTTCAACATCTCCACCTGCGCCTGTTTCATTGTGGCAGGAGCCGGATATCATGTGGCCAAGCACGGCAACTACGGCGCAACTTCGGTCAGTGGAGCCAGTAACGTAATAGAACAACATGGTATAAAATTCACCAGCGACCCAAACAAGTTAACCCGCTCTATGGAAGAATGCGGAATGGTCTATATGCACGCCCCGTTGTTCAATCCTGCCATGAAGAGTGTAGCCTCCGTCCGCAAAGCATTGCAGGTACGCACCATTTTCAACCTGTTAGGTCCGCTAGTCAATCCATCCCTTCCGGCTTATCAGTTACTAGGAGTGGCCAATTTGTCCCAAATGCGTCTTTACACCAACGTATTCCAACGACTGGGCATCGGTTTTGCTGTAGTAAACAACCTGGACGGTTACGACGAAATCTCGCTAACCGACGAATTCAAAGTAATGACTAACCATTACGAAACAATCTACAAACCCTCCGAAATGGGGTTCACCCTCGTCAAACAAGAAGAACTCTATGGCGGAAGCACCCTAGAAGAAGCATCTAAAATATTCGACAACATACTGGAAAACAAAGCTACCAAAGCCCAAACAGACTGTGTACTGATTAATGCCTCGTTTGCCATACAAGCCATAGAAACCACCAAACCGATAGAAGAATGTGTAGCCATAGCACGCGAATCGCTGGAAAGCGGGAAGGCACTGAGCACATTGAAAAAGTTTATAAGATTGAATAGCTGACCTATTGGTACACCTATCCAGCATACTAAAATCCTAAGTCTTTAATACAATGACAGATATATTAGAAAAAATCATCGCTCACAAACGAATTGAAATTGAACAGCAGAAAGCTTTCATCAATAAGAAAAAGCTGGCTAGTAGTTGCCACACCACTCGCCCGCATGCCAGCATGCGGGCCAGCCTGGCCACTTCTCCTTTGGGCATCATTGCCGAGTTCAAACGCCGGTCGCCCTCCAAAGGATGGATTAAAGAAAATGCACAAATTTCCGATATTCCACCAGCCTATCAGGCAGCTGGAGCTTCCGCACTCTCCATCCTTACCGACATGGAATTTTTCGGAGGAAGCCTGACTGATATCCAGATAGCACGTTCCCTTATACAATTGCCCATCCTACGAAAAGATTTCATCATAGATAAATTCCAAATCTATCAGGCACATATGGCAGGAGCCGACGCTATTCTCCTTATTGCAGCCGCTTTAAAAAGAGAGCAATGCAAAGCCCTTGCTGCCAAAGCTCATGAACTGGGTATGGAAGTCCTATTGGAAATACACAGCGAACCGGAACTAGACTACATAGACCAACACATCGACATGGTAGGAGTCAACAACCGCAATTTAGGGACTTTCCATACAGACGTAAAGAACTCCTTCCGGCTGGCAAAGAAACTACCCAGCGATATTCTATGGGTGTCTGAAAGCGGAATCTCCCATCCCGATATAGTGAGACAACTCCGGGAAGCCGGATTCCGCGGATTCTTGATTGGCGAACATTTCATGAAAAGCACTGACGCGGGAGAAGCATTACGTGACTTTGTCAACCGATTGTCCGACCCTGCACTGACAAACATCAATTGACAGACCATGATAATCAAAGTATGTGGCATGCGCGTCCCTGAAAACATACGCGCCATAGAACAAACCGGAACGAACTGGATGGGATTCATCTTCTTCCCCCGTTCCACACGCTACGTAGCCAGCCGCCCGGCATACCTCCCGGAACAATGCCGCCGGATCGGGGTCTTTGTAAATGAAAAGACCGAACTAATCTTGTCGAAAGCCAAAGAATTCGGTCTGCACGGCATCCAGTTACACGGCAAAGAGACACCGGAACAATGCCTTATATTAAAGTCGAAAGGACTGGAAATCGTCAAGACATTTTCCATCAGCCATCCGAACAACATGAAGGCCATCGGCGACTACGAAGGTATCTGTGACTACTTGCTTTTCGACACCGCTTGTTCTGGATATGGAGGCTCCGGACAGATATTCAACTGGAACATCCTGCAAGCTTATCAAGGAAACACGCCTTTTCTGCTAAGCGGTGGCATCTGCCCCGCCATCCTTCCCGATCTGCTTCAATTCAAACACCAACAATGGGCAGGCATTGACCTGAACAGCGGCTTTGAGATCGCTCCCGGAGTGAAAGACGACAAGGCCATACATACATTTATAAAACAATTCAAACAAAAAATACAATGAACAGAATCAACCACTTATTCAGTACAAAGCAAAAAGACATCCTTTCCATCTATTTTTGCGCCGGTTTTCCTACCTTAGAGGGTACAGTAGACACAATCAAGACACTAGAGAAAAAAGGAATCCAAATGATCGAAATCGGTATTCCTTTCAGCGATCCGATGGCCGACGGACCGGTGATACAACACGCTGCCACCTGCGCCTTGAAAAACGGCATGACACTGAAACTACTCTTCCACCAGCTAAAAGATATACGCAAAGAGGTCCGTATCCCGCTGATACTGATGGGATACCTTAACCCCATCATACAATATGGTTTCGAAAACTTCTGCCATACATGCCATGAAACAGGCATAGACGGAGTAATCATCCCTGACCTACCTTTCAAGGACTACATGGAAGAATATCGTGCCATAGCCGAACGGCATGACATAAAAATCATCATGCTCATCACCCCAGAAACCAGCGAAGAACGTATCCGACTAATTGACGACAACACCGACGGATTCATCTATATGGTCTCTTCGACCGCCATCACTGGAGCACAACACGATTTCAACGCTCAAAAATTGGCTTATTTCCAACGCATAGCCAACATGAAGTTGCGCAATCCACGCATGATAGGATTCGGCATATCCAACAGACAGACATTTGAAACGGCTGCTGCATACGCTGCGGGAATCATCATAGGAAGCAAGTTCGTGGCCTTGACAGACGAAGAAAACGGAAACACAGAAAGAGCAACAGACAGGCTGCTGAAAGTACTGAAGGAATAAGCACCTTGCTACCGAAACATAAATAATATGCGGACGGCTTCAGATAAGTTATAGCTGTCCGCATTCCTCTTCGACCAAAGTGTCCGACCCACCTTCGTGTAGCTTCCTCCTACCTAAGGATCGCTTATGGAAACAAACCGACTATACATCCGGAAAAGATTCGCACCGATGCACCTTTTTCACTATTTTCCTTCTCCGCCATCACTACGTATCTCAATCACCTTAGTGGCCACCGCATATTCATCAGGAACAATCTTTCCGCCCATCTCGTTCGCCCACGCCTGTGTGAACTCCGCACCTATGTAAATAATGATAGCCGAATAATAAATCCAAGTGATAAACACAATGATAAAAGCAGCCGCACCATATACATTTCCCACATCGGCCATTCCGATATAGACAGATATTCCCCACTGACCCAACAACAGCAATACAGTAGTCACCACAGCCCCTATAAACACATCCTTGCTCTTCAATTTCGCATCGGGCAACAACTTATATATTAATGTAAATACAAAAACCGTCACCCCCACATTCATCAACATCCCCACCGCCTTCACCAGATACTCCGCCACATCCGGATTGCGATGTACAAAACGGTTTCCCAACTCTACAATGATATTCGTCACACTAAATGTGACCAACATGATAAAAGCGAAAACCAAAATAATAGAAAAAGAAAGCAACCGGTTCTTAATATACTTCAACCAACCTTTCTTGGGCACAGCCTTTATCCCCCAAATAGCATTCAGCGCACTTTGTATCTCGGCAAAAATGGTTGTCGCGCCAAAGATAGATACTCCCAAACTGACCGCCGCAGCAAAAGAAGTGACATGCGTTTTCTCAGCACCACTCAAGACAACGCGAAACGATTCAACTACCTCTTCTCCCACTATCGGTTCCAACCAAGCATAAAACTGTCCGGCCAAATCCATGTGAAAAAACACTCCTATCGTAATCAATAACGAGAGAAAAGGAACAATGGAAAACAATGTGGCATAAGCCAGAGAACCACTTAAGCGAGTCACATCGTCATCCATAAATCCACGAAATGTATCCTTTAGAATCTTTAATAATAAGACCAAAGTAAGCCTCTTCCTTTTTTCAATTCCTGTTTTCATTGATTCCTCCAATAATAAAAGTCCATCAATAAACAGACACCCGAAGAAGTATATTTGTTCAGAAGGAATCCCCAAAAATATCCTGATACATTAAAGAGCATCGCCTATACGCCTACTATCCTCCAACGGAACATCCTTAAAACAATTTGTTATTTTTCACTCTTATTTTTTTCATATTGAGACATATTTACTATCTTTGTGCCAAAATACAACAAGAGAAACGCATGATACAGAGTGAATATCCTTCCGTTTTGTTAATATACACCGGCGGTACGATCGGTATGATTGAGAATCCCGAGACAGGCGCGCTGGAAGCCTTTAACTTTGACCAGTTGCAAGATAACGTACCCGAATTGAAGCGGTTCAACTATCGCATCTCTTCCTATCAGTTCAATCCACCCATCGACTCCTCGGACATGGAACCCGCTTTATGGGCCAAGCTGGTGAAAATCATCAAATACAATTACGACAGTTTCGACGGATTTGTCATCCTACACGGAACAGATACGATGGCATATACCGCATCGGCACTCAGCTTCATGCTAGAAAACCTGAGCAAACCGGTCATCCTGACAGGAAGCCAGTTGCCCATAGGCATGCTGCGTACAGACGGCAAGGAAAACCTGATCACCTCCATCGAAATAGCCGCCGCCAAGCATCCTGACGGTACGGCCGTGGTTCCCGAAGTATGTATCTTTTTCGAGAATCACCTACTACGTGGAAACCGTACCACCAAGATAAACGCAGAGAATTTCAATGCCTTCCGCTCGTACAATTTCCCCTCGCTGGCAACAGCAGGTATCCATATCAAATATGAACACGACCGCATTCATAAGGCCGATCCCAGCTTGCCGCTGAAACCGCATTATCTGTATGACACCAATGTGATCATACTCACTCTTTTTCCCGGCATTCAGGAAAACATGATCAGCAACATCCTCCATACGCCAGGATTGCGCGCCGTGGTGCTAAAAACATACGGTTCGGGCAATGCTCCCCAAAAGCCTTGGTTCATCGAGTTGCTGAAAGACGCCACCGCACGGGGAATAATCATTGTCAACATCTCACAATGCTCTACCGGAACCGTAGAAATGGAACGCTATGAAACCGGGCTTCATCTGCTGGACGCCGGAGTCATCAGCGGCTACGACAGTACGGTAGAATCTGTACTCACCAAACTGATGTTCCTTTTGGGACATGGAAAAAGTGAAAAGGAAATACGACATGAAATGAGTATTCCGGTGGCCGGAGAGTTTACCAAATCATAATCATCCTTTCCTTGACGCCACCCAAGGAGGGGGAGCCAGAAAAAGATTGGCTTTGTACATATAAAATAAGGAATATATGAATGATTACCACATTTTAGTTGTCGATGATGAAGAAGATCTATGCGAGATTCTAAAATTCAATTTGGAAAACGAAGGCTACCTTGTAGACACAGCCTGTTCTGCCGAAGAAGCCCTGAAAATGGAACTGACCCGATACGACCTGTTGCTATTGGACGTAATGATGGGAGAAATATCGGGGTTCAAAATGGCCTACATGCTGAAAAAGAATAAAGCCACCGCTTCCATTCCCATCATATTCATCACTGCCAAAGATACAGAAAACGACATGGTGACAGGATTCAATCTGGGAGCAGACGACTATATATCGAAACCGTTCTCGCTGCGCGAAGTGATGGCACGCGTCAAAGCTGTCCTCCGGCGTACCGCTTCCATACAGGACAAAGAGACACCCGAGCAACTACAATACAAAGGACTGTTGGTGGACATCACCAAGAAAAAAACCTGCATAAACGGAGTAGAAACCCCACTGACCAAAAAGGAATTCGAAATTTTGTCGCTACTACTGCAAAACAAAGGGCGCGTCTTTTCGCGCGAGGACATACTGGCCAAGGTATGGCAAGAAGAAGTCTATGTACTCGACCGTACCATCGACGTGAACATCACCCGTCTACGCAAGAAAATAGGCGAATATGGCAAATATATCGTCACCCGCCTTGGATACGGATATTGTTTTGAATGTGAATAACCTCCAATCCACCACCCCTCATGCCTCTTACCCCATCCTCCAACCACGTCCTGTCATTCAGCAAAAAACTGTTTCTGTCAGTCATCTCCCTGTTCACAGCGTTTGCCACCTGCTTTATGGCGTTCCAGTATCACCGGGAAAAGGAATACAAGATAGAGTTGCTGAACACACAGCTTCAAGATTACAACGACCGCCTGAAAGACTTTCTTGACAAACAGGGAAAAGCAGACATCCGCCAATTGGACAACTATGTACACGATCACACCATGGACGACCTGCGCGTGACCGTGATATTGCCAGACGGAACCGTGATATACGACAACCTAAGAAAAGACACCAGGCACTTTGAAAACCACCACAACCGACAGGAAATAAAAGAAGCAATGGACCACGGCAGCGGATACTCCATCAACCGACAGTCTGAAAGCGTAGGAGGCGAGTTTTTCTATTCGGCCAAATATTATCCAAAGCCAGGCTACATCATCCGCTCGGCCCTCCCCTACAACGTCAGCCTGATGAAACATCTGAAAGCCGACTCCCATTACGCATGGTTCACACTGACGGTCAGCATCATGCTCATCATCATCTTCTATCGCTTCACATACAAGTTGGGAATGTCTATCACCCAATTGCAACAGTTCGCCATGAAAGCCGACCGCAACGAACCCATAGATACCGGCATGCAGGACACCTTCCCGAAAAACGAACTGGGCGAAATCTCACAACACATCATTCAAATCTACAAACGGCTGCATCAGGCCAAAGAAGATTTATACATCGAACGCGAGAAGCTGATCACCCACCTCCAGATATCACACGAAGGACTGGGAGTATTCAACCACCGCAAGGAAGAGATCCTGGTCAATAACCTGTTCACGCAATACACCAACCTCATATCAGACAAAAACCTGAGTTCGACAGAAGAATTATTCTCTATCCCCGAATTGCAACCGGTCAGCCGCTTCATCATCCAAAACCGGAAACACAACTTCGGCAAAGAAGAAAAACGAATGTCGCTGAACATCGAAAAGAACGGACGTGCCTTTGCCATAGAATGCGTCATCTTTCAGGACGACAGCTTTGAAATATCCATCAACGACATCACTCAGGAACAAGAGCAGGCACTACTGAAAAAGCAACTGACACAGAACATCGCCCACGAGCTGAAAACTCCCGTAAGCAGCATACAGGGATATCTGGAAACTATCGTAAACAATCCGTCGTTGTCGCGCGAGCAGATCAACTCCTTTTTAGAAAAAAGCTATGCGCAAAGCAACAGACTGGCCCACCTGTTGCGCGACATCTCTGTACTGACCCGCATGGAAGAAGCGCCGCGCATGATGGAGACAGAAACGGTAAACTTGGCCGACATGGTGCGAAACATCCTGAACGAAGTGGCACTGGAAATGGAAGAAAAACAGATTACTGCCCACAACATGCTACCCGACGTAGTGGCCGTACAAGGGAACTCTTCGCTACTGTATTCCATATTCCGCAATCTGACAGACAATGCCATCGCATACGCAGGCATCGGAATATCAATCACTATCCGCTGCTTCCGCGAAGACGAACAATTCTACTACTTCAGCTTCGCAGACACAGGAGTGGGAGTATCCCCCGAACACCTAAGCCGCCTATTCGAACGTTTCTATCGGGTGGACAAAGGACGATCGCGCAAACTGGGCGGCACAGGGCTAGGACTCGCCATTGTGAAAAACGCCATCCTGCTGCACGGAGGAAGCATTTTTGCAAAGAACGCCACAGGTAGCGGCTTAGAATTTATATTTACACTAAAAAAGAATAACAGTGCCTGCAAACACGATTGAAATTTGCATTCCGAATGCAGACCTGTGCATCGGAACATAGCAGGCTGGTTCGCCGCACGAGCATGCCATGTTCGTTGTACAAGCATGCCCTGTTTGCCGTACAAGCCCGGCTTGTGCACTGTACAGGCTTGGTCTGTGCACCGCAACACATTCCGCCTTGTCGTAAAAACACGTACGTATGTGTGAGCTTATACATACGTACGTGTAGGCCTACACATACGTATGTATAGCCTTACACGTACGTACGTGCAGAGCACACCATCCCCTCATCAGGTTGCTCCTCCCCCTTCTCCCTTCATCCTTTCATTTTGGATAAAACTATCTATCAATCAACTGGTTAAAAATGACAGCACATTCCCTCACCACCCTTTCAGCCACCGGCATGAGTCCTTTCACATCTGCCCTCGGCGGTTTCACACCATGCTGCCTTTGTGTGCCGATGAAGGGAGGATGAAAGGAGAATGAAAGGACCCGGCGGAATGTCCTCTCACCCTCGGAATCCCCATCAGCAGGACGTTTCGGCGGATAATGAAAGGATGAAAGGAAAAGCGGAATCACATCAATGCTGTATCCTGTGTGAAGGGGCAACCATGCAAAAAATGATGGCTTCGGCCAATGCCGAGTCGAAAGAGGATGGTAATGCGTCGGTTTCGGCAGGCGAAGGCTCTTGGCAGGCGAAGGCTCTTGGCAGGAAAACAAAAAGACTTGGGAATACAGATACCACCGGTTGCAATGTTCCTATGATTATATCAGACTGACGGAATATTGCCAACCGGAAATATTCGCTGACCCATCAATCCAATTCTATCAGAAAAATTTGTACATACCCCTTTATTAATAAAAAAAAGACAACCAAGAGTGGAAGCCTCCCAATTGCCTAATTTATAAACTTTTCAGCTTAGTAGCGGGACCCGGGATTGAACCGGGGACCTCATGATTATGAATCATGCGCTCTAACCAGCTGAGCTATCCCGCCATATTTTTCTTTTAAAGACTACCAAGAAGGAAGTCTCTCAACAATCTAAGAATCATTTAATGTAGCGGGACCCGGGATTGAACCGGGGACCTCATGATTATGAATCATGCGCTCTA
>CAMWGU010000077.1 GCA_947173895.1 uncultured Bacteroides sp.
CACTGTACAAACCTGCATGTACACCGCAACACATTCCGCTTTGTCGTAAAAACACGTACGTATGTGTGGGCTTACACATACGTATGTATAGGCTTACACATACGTATGTATAGGCCTACACGTACGTACGTGCAAAGCACACCATCCCCTCATCAGGTTGCTTCTCCTCCTTCTCCCTTCATCCTTTCATTTTGGGAAAAACCGTCTATCAATCAACCGGTTAAAAATGACAGCACATCCCCTCACTACCCTTTCAGCCACCGGCATGAGTCCTTTCACATCTGCCCTGGGCGGTTTCACACCATGCTGCCTTTGTGTGCCGATGAAGGGAGGATGAAAGGGGGCTGAAAGGACCCGGCGGAGTGTCCTCTCACCCTCGGAATCCCCATCAGCAGGGCGTCTTGGCAGATAATGAAAGGATGAAAGGAAAAGTGGAATCACATCAATGCTGTATCCTGTGTGAAGGGGCAACCATGCAAAAAATGATGGCTTCGGACAATGCCGGGCCGGAAGACGATGGTAATGCGTCGGTTTCGGCAAGCGAAGGCTCTTGGCCAGAAAGCAAAAAGACTTGGAAATACAGATACCACCGATTGCGATGTTCCTATGATTATATCGGACGGACGGAATATTGCCAACCGGAAATATCCGCTGATCCCTATTTTCTCCAACTGATTAACAAGAAAAAAACAAATTCACCACCCATGAGAGAATCTACACAAAAGCCGCCTCCTTCGAAGCGGCTTTCCAATCTCACGCACCACTACCAATCACAAACTATTCTTATCCAATATATCACAATCGAATAGATTGACTACATCATAATTGAAATTACACAATGACTCCATGCATTTCTCCACATTCGAAGGACGGATCACCACATGGGCCGTATCACCCTGGGCAAAGGCATACATATATTCGATAAAGACATTATCCATTGCCAAATAGTCCAAAACTTTAGCCAACGATCCTGACACATTCGGACAACTGATACACACCACATCGGTCAGCATCACAGCAAAATTCTCGGCACGAAGCACTTCCACCGCTCTTTCTACATCTGAAACAATTAAGCGAAGTATGCCGAAATCGGTAGATTCCGCCATACTGAACGCATGCATGTTGATGCCATGCTTTGCCAAAGTTTTAGTCACGTCATTGATTCTTCCGGTCTTATTTTCCAGAAAGACAGATAATTGTTTGATTGTCATATTTATTCATTTTAAAATCCGATTGTCTATCACACGTTTGCTCTTGCCTTCGCTGCGGGCAATGCTATTGGGTTCCATCAGTTTCACTTCGGCGCTGATGGACAACACGCTCTTCAGTTTGTCGGCCAACGCCTTCTTCATGGCCAACATACGTCCCATATCATCCGAGAAATAGTCTTTACGCACTTCCACTTGCACCTGCAAGGAATCAAGATTGTTCTTTCTATCCACCACCAGCATATACTGAGGCTCGAATTGAGGCATATCCAAAATAACACTTTCCACCTGAGAGGGGAAGATATTGATGCCGCGGATAATAAGCATATCGTCGCTACGGCCCACGATGGCCGACATGCGGACATTCGTTCTTCCGCAAGGACATTCACCGTCCATCAACGAAGTCAGGTCCTTGGTGCGATAACGCAACAGGGGCATGCCTTCCTTGGTCAATGTGGTAAATACCAATTCGCCCACCTCGCCATTCGGAAGACGCTCCAGCGTTTCCGGATTGATGATTTCAGGATAAAAATGATCCTCGTTGATATGTGATCCGTGTTGCTCCTGACATTCGTAGGACACTCCAGGCCCCATTATCTCACTCAGTCCGTAGATGTTGTATCCCTTCAGTCCCAGACGCTCTTCTATCTCCTTGCGCATGCTCTCTGTCCACGGTTCGGCACCAAAAGCCCCGATACGGAGATGAATTTCCTCTTTGGCAAGGCCCATACGTTCCACCACCTCAGCCAGATAGAGAGCGTACGAAGGCGTACAGGCTATACCGGTTATCCCCAAGTCACGAATCAGGCGGACATGCTTCTCCGTATTGCCGGTGGAAGCGGGAATAACAGTAGCACCCAGATTTTCCACACCATAGTGTGCCCCCAGCCCGCCCGTAAACAGGCCATAACCATAGCTGACAGAAAAAGTATCGTTACGGGTAACGCCATACGATGAAAGACAACGCGACATCACCTCGGACCATACCGCCAGGTCGCGGCGCGTATACCCCACTATGGTAGGATTTCCCGTTGTCCCCGACGAAGCATGCACACGCACAATCTCCGATGCAGGCGCAGCCTGAAGCCCGTAGGGATAATTGTCGCGCAAGTCCTGCTTGGTGGTAAAGGGAAGTTTTACGATGTCGTCGATGGTTTGAATATCATCCGGAGACAAGTCCATCTCCTGCATCTTGTTACGATAAAAAGGGACATTATGATAAACCAGATTCACCAGCTTGTTCAGACGTTTCCCCTGTAGAGCACTCATCTCGTCACGGCTCATGCACTCTTTATTTTTATTCCAAATCATAGCATTAGGATTAATAATTAATGGTAAAATGATCTTCGTGAAAGGCTTTCATGCGTTCCTCCATTATGGGATAAAGTTCGTCGCGCATCCGCGACGTACAGGCACGAACCCCTTCCTGCTCGCTTCCGGTGGTAGAAAGCGAGATGCTGCTCACTCCGTAATACAACAACTCGCGAAGTAATTCTCCCCCCGTCATGTTTCCATAGCCAATGGTAAAGAAAAAGCCGTCACCCACCACCTGGGTGGCATCGTAATCATAGACGATGTGAAAACCATTGTCGGTAAAAATCTTCTTCATACGCTCCGCACGGCGGGCATATTCACGCGTGTCTTCCACAAAGTTAATCTCCCCTTCGGTAGACAAGCGGAGCATTTCGGCATACGCATACTGGGTGGAAGCCGTACACCCCGAAGTAATCATATAAAGAATAGAGGCAATCAATGTGGGGCCGAACACCCCTGCATCCTTATACCGTTCGGCCAAAGCCGGAAACTGACGGTCGAACAGTTTGTCACTGATGCACGTCAATGCCATCCGCTGTCCGGCATAACTGAATATCTTGGAAGAAGACAGCATTAGGATATAATTGTCCGTATACTTTGCCACGGTAGGCGGATAGGGCGGCTCGAAAGGATGCCCCATATCCCGACGGAAATCCATGCAGAAATAAGCCAGATCCTCCATGACAATCACATCATAGCAGGTTGCCAGTTCGCCAATAATCTGTAATTCCTCCTCTTCCAGACAAATCCATGCCGGATTGTTCGGATTGGAATAGACAATTGCCGCTATATCGCCCTTGCTCAGAAAACTTTCCAGTTTCTCACGCAAAGCCTGTCCGCGATAATGGTAGATATCAAATTCCTCCCACTCCGCCCCGATAATACGGAGCTGGGACTTCTGAATAGGAAATCCGGGATCGATAAACAATACCTTGTCTTTACCCGGAACACGCTGGGTGCAGGCAATGAACGAGCCAAACGAACCGGCCACCGAACCGGTAGTGGGCACACAAGCACGCGGAGAGATGTCCAAATTCAAAAATGCCTTGACAAAGCGGGAAGCCTCCTGTTTCAATTCGGCCACTCCCGCAGCTGCCGGATAGTGGGCTCCGACTCCTCTGTCCAAGGCGGCTTTCTCGGCTTCCACACCAATGCGATTGGCGGCAAGCCCCGGAGATCCCTGATCCATACGGATAAAAGGAATGCCGGTTTCCTGCTCCAGATATTGGGCTACAAGCAACACATCGCCAATGGTAGCCCGCGAAAGGTCGGCTACATGCAACTCTTTCACCGCTTTCTCTACTAATTCTTCACTAAATATTTTCATAACATCACCCGTTTTTCACCGCATTCAAACCTATATCAAAAGCTTTCTGATTCATCTCGACCACCTTGCTGCCCTTTGCCGCAAATACTCGTCCGATGCTTTCGCGCAATTGTTGCGGCGACAATATTTCAATATATTTGGCGGCCATTCCCAGCAAAATGACGTTGGCACACTTAGGCATATTATGTTCTTTGGCCACGTCCTCTATTTCCAGTTTCACCACATGCGGAATATCCTCCAAGGCCCGCATAAGCCTTTCCTCTTCAGGATAATCGGAAATATTCTTGTAAGGATTGGCCGAAGTAATTACCCACCCTTCTTCCCTCAGATAAGGCAAATAACGCAATGCCTCCATCGGTTCCATCGAAATAATCATGTCGGCTTCACCCTGAGCTATCAGGTCCGAATAAATCTTTTCGTCGGACAGGCGCAAATTAGATTGCACATCCCCTCCGCGCTGGCTCATTCCATGCACCTCGGCCTGCTTCAGATTTATGCCCGCCGTTGTGGCCGCTTCTCCTATAATAGTAGCAATAGTCAGGATACCCTGTCCTCCTACGCCCGAAAGTATGATATCTTTTCTCATTCCTTATCTGCTTTTTTCTGTCTTAGCTTACGATTCAATGTCTGGATGCACTCCCTGCGCGGAATAATGACAGACACTCCTTTGTATTCAACCTCTTGACGGATGATGCGAGTGATTTCCTCCATGTTCTTGGGCAACGGGACCACCACACGCACATGTTCAGGCTCTACACCCAGACCCAAACAAATTGCTTCGAACTTGTTGGTGCCTGCCGAGTCCTGTCCGCCGGTCATAGCGGTAGTCAGGTTATCCGAGATAATCACTGTGATATTAGCGCGATCGTTCACCGCATCCAACAGGCCGGTCATGCCTGAATGCGTGAATGTAGAATCGCCTATCACGGCAATAGCCGGAAATACTCCCGCATCCGATGCCCCCTTGGCCATGGTGATCGAAGCCCCCATGTCTACGCAACTGTCAATGGCTCGAAACGGAGGCAGAGCACCCAAAGTATAACAGCCGATATCGCCAAAGATACGTGCATCCGGATATTCCGCCGCCACCTTGTTCAAAGCGTCATACACATCACGATGGCCACATCCCTGACACAAGGCAGGCGGACGAGGCATCACCACCTGAGAATTTCCAAACGGACGTTTGATGTTCCGGCCGATTGCCTCGCCTACATTATCCGGAGTCAACTCGCCGGTGCGCGGCAAAGTATTCGTCAGGCGTCCCTTCACCTCATAATCCGAGGAAAGAATCGCCCTTACCTGTTCCTCCACAAACGGTTGTCCGTCTTCTACTACCAGCACATGGCCACATCCGGATGCCATTCTCCGGATTTCTTCAACCGGCAACGGATATTGCGAAACCTTCAGTATCGGAATACTACGGCCATCCGTATCCACCTCTTTCACATAATTATAGCCAATACCGCAAGCTATTACGCCCAATTCATGCTTGCACCCCTGATCCAGTCCCTCCAAGCAATTATAAGGAGACTTGGAAGACGATTCTTCCAGTTCGTTCTGCTTTTCCACCAAAGCTTGATATTGCCTGCGCGCATTTCCCGGAAGCAATACCCAGTGGGTACGTTCATTATCAGGATTCAATGGATTTTCCTCACGTATTGCAGCCACTTCCACTCCGGCACGCGAATGCGCCAGCCGGGTAACCACACGCATCAGCACCGGCAGCCTCAGATGTTCCGAAAGCGTGTAAGCATAATCCATCATATCGTAGGCCTCCTGCTGGGAAGACGGTTCCAAGATAGGAATCATGGCAAACTTCCCATAGAAACGCGAATCCTGCTCGTTCTGCGATGAATGCATGGAAGGATCATCGGCAGCCAATACCACCAGACCACCGTTCACACCGGTGATGGCAGAATTGACAAAAGCATCGGCAGCCACATTCATTCCTACATGCTTCATACATACCAACGCGCGTTTTCCGGCGTATGACATCCCCAGAGCCGCCTCCATGGCAGTCTTTTCATTCGTACACCAAGTGCTATGCAGTTTGCGTTCCTTTGCTAAAGAGCTGTTTTGAATAAACTCGGTAATTTCAGTGGACGGCGTCCCCGGATAGGCATATACCCCCGATATGCCGGCATGTATCGCCCCGAGGGCAATCGCTTCATCGCCCAACAATAATTTCTTTTCAGTCATTATCTATTTCTTTTATGAATTATTTTATATCGAAAGTAAAAGGATCAGCATCGTCCAACACCGGAAATTTCTTTCTGAATGCCTGCAATGCCTCTGCGTCTATATCGGCCGAAGCCGAACTTTCTTCATTCCACGCACATTCGGCCATGGTCCTTCCGTATGGATCGATGACAACACTGCCACCCGAATACTCGCAAACCGGATCTGTCCCCATGCGGTTTACTCCGGCCACGTAGCACTGATTTTCTATCGCACGCGCACGCAGCAATGCACTCCACGCCTCTATGCGCGAAGTGGGCCAGCTAGCCACATAAAGTATCATGTCATAATCTCCCACGTTGCGTGCCCAAACCGGGAAACGGAGGTCATAACACACTTCTAGAAGAATACGTATCCCTCTGAAACTCACTATCACGCGTTCTGTTCCGGCAGTAAACCGCTTATGTTCCCCTCCAAAGGTGAACAAATGTTTCTTATCATAATGATGTACAGTTCCATCCGGACAAACAAAATAAAAACGGTTGTAATAATTCCCCTTTTCACATACAGCCACGCTACCTGCAATGGCACAATTCCGTTCGGACGCCTTACGCTTCATCCAATGCAGGGTTTCACTGTCAGCACTCTCCGCTATCCCTTCGGGCTGTGTACAAAAACCGGTGGAAAACATCTCGGGCAACACAAACAAATCTGCATCCGGCAGACAAGCGATGGCTTCGTCTGCCCTCGCCACATTGGCCTGCGGATCGGCCCATTCTATATTTCTCTGTAGAATTGTTATTTTCATTGTTTTTCATGTAATAAGATGCGCAAAGTTAAAAAATATAATAAGATAGCAAACATTTTATTACTAATTATTTACTCTTGCCTCCATTTTTCTTATATATTACGTCAGTTCGATATAATCTTAGTACAAATCGTAACTCACCATTTTATATCCTGTCGCCATGCTCAACCTTAAACGACCGCATACGTATCCCTAAACCTTTCCTGCCTTACTGCTAAGGGTTTTCTGCCTGTTGGGTAGTAACTCCAAAGGGCTTGGAGTTAAGTCCAAAGCCTTGTGGAGATAGATTCAACCGCATGAAAAGGGTTAGCCATTAAGAAGAAAGGCCTTACGCAATAAGGTGCGATAAATTGAAGTCACTTCCTGTTTTCGACGCAAAAAAACAGAGGAAGCATTCCGCTATGGGACAACGCTTCCTCTATTTTTGTTTCTTCCTATTTTATTTCATCATACTCATGGCGACCTGCGCTTTGCCTATTACCTTATTCAACTGCCAAAGGCGGCTCGGACAAGCTCACCATTTCTTGCAAGATGCTTACCGCCGACTCCACCGTATCCACGTTCTTGACCACCATACTACGCTTGCCGTTCTGTTCACGCAAATTGCAGTAACGCGGATTTCTACCCATATAATCAATCACCTTACCGAAAGCTATACTTTGATAGAAAAGGCTATCGGGATTGCTGACAAAGAACAAAGTCATCCGACCGGCTTTCAGGAATACTTTTTCTACCCCCAGCCGCTTGGCCAGCCTACGCAAGGGGACAATGCGCAAAAGCTCCAATCCCTCGGGAGGAACTTTTCCGAAACGGTCTTCCAGTCGTTCCTTAAAAGCAAGCAAGTCTTTATCCAGTTCCAGCCCGTCCAACTCACGATATAGCAACATACGTTCGCTGCTACTAGGAATATATTCATTGGGGAAAAGCAGTTCCATATCACTCTCCACCTGACATTCGTCTACAAAGTTCTCGCCACTGATCCGTTCTTCTCCGGCAGCCTGCAATTCCTCAGCATAAAGTTCGGAGAACTCGTCTTCTTTCAATTCTTTCACCGCCTCGGCAAGTATCTTCTGATAAGTCTCATACCCCAAATCGGCAATAAAACCACTCTGCTCTGCCCCCAACATATTTCCGGCCCCACGAATATCAAGGTCCTGCATGGCTATATGAATGCCACTTCCCAAATCGCTGAAATTCTCAATTGCCTGAAGACGGCGCTTTGCCTCGGGAGTAAGCGAAGTCAACGGAGGAGCCAACAAATAACAAAATGCCTTCTTGTTGCTCCGGCCCACACGACCGCGCATCTGATGCAAATCGCTCAAGCCGAAATTCTGTGCCTGATTGATGATAATCGTATTGGCATTCGGTATGTCAATGCCGCTCTCTATAATGGTAGTAGCCAGCAACACGTCATAATCGTAATTCACAAAATCGAAAATAATCTTTTCCAGCTTTTCAGACTCCATCTGTCCATGCCCTATACACACACGGCAATCGGGAATGTTCCGCTTGATCAGTGCCTCCAGCTCCAGCAAATTCTGAATGCGGTTATTGACAAAGAATACTTGCCCGTTGCGGCTCATCTCGAAATTAATCGCTTCCGTTATGATGTCCTCATTGAAAGTATGTACTTCTGTCTGAATGGGATAACGATTGGGAGGCGGAGTTTGGATGACAGAAAGGTCGCGGGCCCCCATCAACGAGAATTGCAACGTGCGCGGAATGGGGGTGGCAGTCATGGTAAGTGTATCCACATTGACCTTTATCTGACGCAGCTTTTCTTTCACGCCCACTCCGAATTTCTGTTCTTCGTCAATAATCAGCAATCCCAGATCTTTAAACTTCACGCTCTTGCCGATAATCTTATGCGTGCCTATCAGTATATTTACGCTTCCTTCTGCCAGTTCTTTTACGATTCTGGATGAATCCTTGGCACTACGTGCGCGGCTCAGATATTCCACCTTGCATGGGAAATCCTTCAGACGCTCACTGAAAGTCTGGAAATGCTGATAAGCCAGCACCGTAGTGGGTACCAAAACAGCCACCTGCTTATTGTCGGCCACCGCCTTGAAAGCAGCACGAATGGCCACCTCAGTCTTTCCAAACCCTACATCGCCACACACTAAACGGTCCATAGGACGGTCGCTCTCCATGTCGGCCTTCACATCTTGAGTTGCCTTCAGCTGATCGGGGGTGTCTTCATAAATGAAACTTGCCTCCAGCTCATGTTGCAGAAAGCTGTCCGGATTATACGAGAAACCTTTCTCTTGCCTGCGCTGCGAATACAGTCTGATCAGATCGCGAGCTATATCTTTTATTTTGCTCTTTGTACGCTCCTTCACCTTCTCCCACGCACCTGTGCCCAGCTTGTTCAGCCGAGGAGTTTCCCCTTCCTTTCCTTTGTATTTGGAAATCTTGTGCAAAGAATGGATGGATACAAAAACTACATCCTCGTTCTGATAAACCAACTTGATCACTTCCTGAGTGGTATTCCCGTTCGGAATGCGTACCAAGCCACCAAACCTACCTACCCCATGGTCTATATGCACCACAAAGTCTCCCGGTTCGAACTGACTCAGTTCCTTCAACGTCAATGCCACCTTTCCGCTACGTGCCTTGTCGCTACGGAGATTGTATTTATGAAAACGGTCGAATATCTGATGGTCCGTAAAAAAACATCCTTTCAGGGCATGATCCGTAAAACCTTCATGCAAAGTCTTGTTGACGGAAGTAAACATAATTCGGTCGCCACGTTCCTCAAAAATATCCTTCAAACGCTTTGCCTGTTTCTCGCTGTCCGTACATATATATAAGGTATACCCTTGTTTCAGATAATCAGTAAACGAAGTGCTTACCAAATCGAAATTCTTATGAAAAATGGGCTGAGCCGCCGTGTTGAAGGTCAATACAGCCTGCGGAGTGCCCGTAGGCTTTCCACCAAACTCCATCCGCTTGAATTCTAAAGCGCGCACCATAAATTCCGCTCCGTCTATCAGTTTCAGCTCCAGACTCATCTGTTCTGTTTTCTCGCCCTCATAAGCCGCAAGCGCCTGAGGCGAAAGAGCCTCGTCGCGGACAGCTTGTATCCTTTCGCGCACCCAAAAGAAATCCTTCATGGCCAACACCGTATCTTCAGGAATGAACTCAAAGAAAGAAACGCCTCCTTTGTCCATAGTCTGCGTCAGTTCAGGAACGATCACCACATTTTGCTTCTTCTCCTTCGAAAGCTGGCTCTCCACTTCAAAAGTACGGACACTGTCCACTTCATCACCGAAAAAATCAATGCGATAGGGATATTCGGAAGCGAACGAAAAGACATCTATAATGCTCCCCCGCACTGCATACTGACCCGGTTCGTACACATAATCCACTTGTTCGAATCCGTAGCCAGACAATACTTCGGTAACAAACTCCGTATCTACACGCTCGCCCACAGCCAACTTCAATGTCTTATCCGTCAATTCTTTCCGAGAAACCACTTTCTCCGACAATGCATCGGGATAAGTCACCACACACAATTGTTCCCCTTTTTGCAGGCGGCTCAACACCTCTGTGCGAAGAATCTCGTTTGCCGCATCTTTCTGTCCGTACTTCACAGCACGACGAAAAGAAGAGGGAAAAAACAAAATATGTTCATCTCCGTTTATCTGTGTCAGGTCATGATAAAAATAGCCTGCTTCCTCCAGATCCTCCAAGATAAAAACAAACGTCTGTCTGTTCTCCCGAAGAAAGGAAGAAACAAACAAAGCTGCCGAAGAGGCATGCAATCCTCCAAGAAAAATAGTCTTTACCGAGGAATCAGCCAATAACGCTGCCAGTCCTTTGGTGTTAGGATGAGCGGCATAAATGTGTTGTAATTCCGAAATATCCATATCGCTAGTCAAGATGAAACAAAGAAGCTTATTTCAATATGATTTCTTTGACAATAGGCCAGCAGGAATGTTGTCCGGTAATCTGGATCATTACCGCTCTGACTTGTTTATTGTCTACCTTTGCCTCCGCTTGTCCTAAATCATCAAACTCAGCCACTTTTACAAAATTCTCGCCATCCTCACTGATCAGCAAGTCGGCCATCGTGATATAATCTTTCGAATCGCCCGAAATGACTTTTACCTCACCGACAGTCATCGGTTCGCCCAGTATCACTTTAAAATAATGTTCCTTTCCTACCGAAGTTCCTCCCCAGTAGAACGTATTTGTCTTACCATCAAAAGCATATTCTGCATGATAGGGAGCATTTGTCGGAATATTAGTCTCAATATGGGCATTCCGCACCAAGGCCGGTTTTTCCTCGGTCGGCACAAACTCTTTTTCATTCATGGCATCATCTTCGTAATAATTAATGCCAAGTTTGGTCATGACAGGATAATAAGCAGTGATGCGTTGATAAAAGTCATCCCAGTTTCTGGAAGAAGGTTCACTCCACAAAACTTCGGCCAACGCACAAATACGAGGATACAACATCCACTCTACACGGTCCTGAGTGGCGATACGCTCTGTCCACAAAGCCGCCTGTCCTCCTTTTATCAGAGACTGCTGTTCCGAGGTGATTCCTTCGCCGGCTGGATTCCATTCATATACCTTACGAGTGGAATTGCCTGCATATCCCCAGTCATAATAACAACCGTGCTGCGGACACATTATGACCGAAATACCACGCTCCAAAGCCTCCCGGCGGCCTTTCTCTCCATTGTCGCGCCACACCGTCAGTACATCTTCGGAAGTAGCTGCTCCTCGGTCGTTTATCTCGTCCCATCCTATCATTATCTTGCCTTTCGAACGGATCAATTCACTCATCTTACGGGTGAAATAGTCTTGTATTTCGCCCAAGTGTTTCATTCCCTCACGTTTATAAAGAGCTTGGCACTTCGGACATTTCGCCCATACATGGGTAGATACTTCATCACCTCCAAAATGAATGTACCGAGAGGGGAATATGTCAACAAGCGCATCAACCACATCCTCGGCAAAAGAAAAAGATGCCGGATTGCCGATACAAATCATATTCTCATCCGTCCGCTTGCGCTCGTTCCATCCCCGCTCTTCGGGATAAACTTCGAATGTTCCTCCGTTGCAAGACAATTCGGGCAAAGCAGCAAGCAAAGCCGTTCCATGCCCAGGCATATCAATTTCGGGAATGATTTCGATACCACGCACCCCGGCATACCGCACGATTTCTTTCAAGTCCGCTTTAGAATAATACTTGCCGGACATTTCGGGGAAATCATAATAATAAGTACCTTTTTGAGTCAGTTCGGGGTATTGATCCATTTCCATGCGCCATGCTTGGTTATCGTTGAGATGCAAATGCAAAGTGTTGAGCTTGAAAAAAGCCATGTGGTCCAAAGTTTCTTTCAGTTCATCCACTGTCCAAAAGTGACGGGCACAGTCTAACATCAGCCCCCTGTATCCATAAACCGGCTTATCCTGTATGGCAAGAACAGGCAATTTTCCGTCACGGGCCGTCAACACCAACTGATGCAAAGTGGTCAAAGCATGGTTTGCACCCTTTATGTCAGCAGCCTCTATCTTTATCTGTCCTTTATCAATAGTTAGCGTATAAGCCTCCGCCGCCAACGCCTCATTCCGGACAACCGACAATGTTCCGTGTGCATCGGTTACAGCCAAAGACAGTGCAGCAGTGCGCTGCAAATCATTGACAAAATTATCAGCCACAAGGCGCCATTCTTCGGGAGCCTGTATGCTTTGCAATTTACTGAGCGGGAAACCTCCGTTCAAGATTGTCACCTGTTCTACTTGAGGTATGAGATCGACATGATCAACCAATTGGGATTCGCAAGACGCGAAAGTCCAGGCAAACGTAGCTGCAATAAATAAAATCTTCTTCATGATATTAATGTTGTAATATGATTCGGTCAAAAAAAATAAAACCTTTTCGTATTATTCGAATTTAAAATTCGCTCGTAAAGTGGAATTTGATATGCTTGAAATCCATCTGCGCCATCTGAAGAACATAATTACTATCGGCCAGAAACACATCGCGTCCTTCACGATCCTTGGCCATATACTGGTATTTACGCTTCTTGAAGGCTTCCAATTCTTCGGGATCGTCACTTTCCACCCAGCATGCCTTGTACAAACTGACAGGTTCCCAACGGCATTTTGCATTATATTCATTCTCCAAACGATATTGGATCACTTCAAACTGCAATTGTCCCACCGTACCAATAATCTTACGACCATTAAACTGATTAACAAACAACTGGGCCACTCCTTCATCCATCAGCTGGTCAATACCTTTGGCTAGCTGTTTCTGTTTCATCGGATCGGCATTCTCGATGTACTTAAACATCTCGGGCGAGAAACTGGGGATTCCACGGAAATGAAGTTTTTCTCCTTCCGTCAAGGTGTCGCCAATCTTGAAAGTTCCATTGTCTGGCAAACCTATGATATCTCCGGCCCAAGCCTCATCCACCGTTGTTTTACGTTGTGCCATAAACTGAGTAGGAGAAGAAAAGCGCATCGTTTTATCATGGCGCACATGATAATAAGGCGTGTTCCGCGAAAAACGTCCCGAACAGACTTTGCAGAAAGCAATACACGAACGATGGTTCGGGTCGATATTGGCTGTAATCTTGAAAACAAAGCCGGTGAATTTCGATTCATCGGGCTTCACTTCGCGTTCTTCCGTTTTAGTGGGACGCGGACTTGGAGCGATTTCTACAAACGTATCCAGCAGTTCCTGCACACCAAAATTATTCAATGCCGATCCGAAAAATACCGGAGCCATATCTCCCTTCAAGTATTCCTCCACATTAAATTCAGGATAAACGCCATCCACTAGTTCCAATTCACCACGTAACTTCTCAGCCAAAGAAGCCCCAATCTGATTGTCCAGTTCCTCCGTATGAATATCAACTTCCACTTTTTCGGTCACCACCTGTTTGGAAGGTTGAAAAAGGTTTAGTTTATGTTCGTAAAGATTGTATACTCCCTTAAAACGGGGACCACTCTCGATAGGCCACGTCAGAGGACGCACACTGATGACTAGCTCTTCCTCTAATTCATCCAACAAATCAAATGGGTCTTTCGCCTCACGGTCCATTTTGTTGACAAAGATAATCACCGGTGTATTGCGCATGCGGCACACTTCCATCAGCTTACGTGTTTGTGTCTCCACACCTTTTGCACCATCCACCACAATAATCACACTATCTACAGCAGTCAGAGTACGGTAAGTATCTTCGGCAAAGTCCTGGTGTCCCGGAGTATCCAGAATATTGATTTTATAGTCATTATAATCAAATTCCATCACAGAAGTGGTAACAGAGATACCACGCTGCTTTTCGATGTCCATCCAGTCAGACGTAGCTGTCTTCTTTATCTTATTACTTTTTACAGCTCCGGCCACCTGTATCTGTCCACCAAAGAGCAACAATTTCTCAGTCAACGAAGTTTTACCCGCATCCGGATGTGCAATAATTGCAAACGTCCGTCTTCTTTCTATTTCATTATTCATATATTGTTATGCTTTTAATTCTTTGATACACATTTCCAAGCTCTCTTCCCAATGAGGAATTTCAATTCCATAAACCATTTTAATTTTAGTTTTATCCAATACAGAATAATTGGGTCGGGGAGCTTTTGCCGGATACTCATCCGTATGCAAAGGAGCAACTTTACAAGTAGTAATGCCAGCCATACGATGAATGGCTTTAGTGAAATCATACCAGGAACACACGCCTTCATTACTGAAATGATAAATTCCCGGAATCACCCCCTGATGAATGGCCGTAAAAATTGCACACGCCAAATCACGAGCATAAGTCGGAGTACCGATCTGGTCGAAGACCACGCCCAGTGTTTCCCGTTCCTGTCCTAGGCGGATCATTGTTTTCACAAAATTATTTCCAAAAGTAGAATAAAGCCATGCTGTACGGATAATCATGGCTTTCTTGCAATACTCCAATGCATTCGTTTCGCCAGCCAATTTAGTCATACCATAAATGGTATTGGGGCAAGGCAGGTCATCTTCTTTGTAGGGGAAATGATTGGTACCATCGAACACATAGTCCGTAGAAATCTGAATAAACTCAGCCTCATTGGCCTCAGCAGCTTTCGCCAAGTAACCCACAGCTGTCTGATTTAGTTTTGTACACAATTCGATGTTATCTTCCGCTCTATCCACAGCCGTATAAGCTGCACAATTCACTATGACATGAATATCATTCTCTTTTACGAAAGCCATTACAGCCTGTTCATCACAAATATCCAATTCGGCTACATCTGTAAAAAAGTAATTATACCCTTCATATCGAGCCGAAAGCATACGCATTTCACTTCCTAACTGACCGTTTGCACCAGTCACTAATATATTTTTCATTATTTACTTTAATTAATCTTGCCACATCTTTCACCTGCAATTTCTTGTAACTACTTAGCGAATATAGAATGATTAAATTTTTGAAAACCAATAAACAAT
>CAMWGU010000078.1 GCA_947173895.1 uncultured Bacteroides sp.
TAATCACTTTAAAGAAAGCTACAAATAGTTAACCCCAAGAAATTTCGGGTGAGCCATGAATTAGTTGGCTAATTTTATAATAATTACGGAATATCCCTAAAGAAAGGGTCGTATCATGGCTCAACACAGAACTTGATACGACCCTTTTTTAAGATGTTATAGTTATAATCTATAACTTTAGGGAGTAGTCATTTTAGTTTTGACACCTCCTCTTTTTCATATTGCCATACAGCAAATTTTATTTCTTGAAATATCTGTTA
Source organism: uncultured Bacteroides sp. (assembly GCA_947173895.1). Lineage (GTDB taxonomy): Bacteria > Bacteroidota > Bacteroidia > Bacteroidales > Bacteroidaceae > Phocaeicola. The sequence continues at coordinate 261 of CAMWGU010000078.1, forward strand.
TATAAACCTTCAAATCCTTTTCCATGACGAGCTTCGTCTTTAGCCATTTCGTGAACTGTATCGTGAATAGCATCCAAGTTCAACGCTTTAGCACGAGTGGCAATACGTTTCTTATCAGCGCAAGCACCTGACTCAGCGTTCATTCTCTTTTCCAGATTTGTCTTAGTATCCCATACACAGTCGCCCAGCAATTCAGCAAATTTGGCTGCATGTTCAGCTTCTTCCCATGCATAACGTTTGAAAGCTTCAGCAACTTCAGGATAACCTTCGCGGTCAGCCTGACGGCTCATAGCCAAGTACATACCAACTTCTGTACATTCGCCCATGAAGTGGTTGTTCAAATCTTTGATCATTTCCTCGTCACAGCCTTTTGCCACACCAATTACATGCTGATCAGCAAATTCCAAACTACCTTCAGTTTCTACCATTTCATTGAACTTAGAAGCAGGAGCTTTACACAACGGACACTTTTCAGGAGCTGCATCACCTTCATGAATATAACCACAAACTGTACAAATAAACTTTTTCATAATCCTTTTTTTTTATTAGTTATCACTATTTATATGAGTTAGTCACTTTCTTCTATCTGTCCGCCCCGTTTTTTCAGTCTTCCTTCGCACAAACCGGACACATACCTTTATAATATTGATGAATTTCATCCACCTTAAATCCATTCATATCAATCTGATTTACCTGTCTTACTTCATTAGTATAGGGCAAATCGAAAATCTTTCCACACTTTCTGCATAGAAAATGAGCATGAAGGGAAGTCTCGCCATCAAAACATGCATTTTTTTCGTCAATTGTAAGCATCAAAGCAGCTCCGTGTTCAACAAAAAGTTTAAGTGTGTTATATACGGTTGTTTTAGACAAAGTTGGAATATCTTTACATAGAGCTAAATATATTTCATCTATAGAGGGATGCGTCTTATGTGCCAACAAGTAATCCATAATAGCAATACGCTGTACAGACGGTTTTATATTATAACTAAGCAGATAATCGTAACTCTTCATAAATTCCCTTTTTGTAACTATTACAATTTTATTTTCTGTGCAAAGATAGATAGTTCTCTGCAACAAACAAATAAATCACATACTTTTTTTTATTTTTTTTCTTTAGTATACGAAATAGGGAAAGAATGATTATTTTTGCACTTTATATAATAGGTATAATATATGAAATACGGTTTTGTTAGAGTAGCGGCTGCTGTTCCGGCAGTGAAAGTGGCCGACTGCAAATTTAACTCCCAGCAAATAGAGGCTCAGATAGCTATAGCAGACGGGAAAGGAGTACAAATTATTATTTTTCCAGAATTAAGTATCACAGGATACACTTGCGCCGATCTATTCAGCCAGTCTTTATTGTTAGAAGAAGCTGAAATAGCCTTGATGCAAATCATGAACAATACCCGCCAAATGGACATCATTTCCATTGTGGGAATGCCTGTAGTAATGAACTCTACTTTGCTGAATAGCGCTGTTGTGTTTCAAAAAGGAAAAATACTGGGTGTTGTTCCCAAAACCTATTTGCCTAATTATAAAGAGTTCTATGAACAACGTTGGTTTACATCCGCACTGAACCATCCTGATACCAACATACGTCTCTGCGGCCAAAATGTACCGGTCAGTGCCAATCTGCTTTTCGACACACCAGAAACTTGCTTTGGCATTGAAATCTGCGAAGACATGTGGGCTCCTATCCCTCCCAGTTCTGCACTGACCTTAAAAGGGGCGGAAATCATTTTCAACATGTCTGCCGACAATGAAGGTATAGGCAAACATGCTTATGTACGTACGCTGATCAGCCAGCAGTCGGCACGTTGCCTGGCAGGTTACGTATTCTCTTCATCAGGGTTCGGTGAATCGAGCACAGATGTTGTCTTTGCCGGCAACGGACTGATTTATGAAAACGGCACACTGCTTGCCGAATCGGAGCGTTTTTCATTTAAAGACCAACTGGTCATCAGCGAAATAGATGTAGAACGTCTTCGTGGTGAACGGCTGACCAACACGACATTTTCAGCCAACATTGGCAACTGCCCGGGCCGGCCGACCATCCATGTTAATACAGAATTTATCAATACACGCGATCTCAGCCTTACACGCAACATAGAAGCTCATCCTTTTGTACCACAAGGCAAGGAGCTGGATACTCGTTGTGAAGAAATTTTTGCCATTCAAGTGGCAGGTCTTGCCAAACGTCTGGTACATACTTGCTGCAAAACTGTAGTGGTGGGTATTTCAGGCGGATTAGACTCCACCTTGGCACTTTTGGTTTGCGTCAAGACCTTCGACAAATTAAACATGCCACGAAAAGGTATCGTTGGTATTACCATGCCCGGATTTGGAACCACCGATCGCACCTATAACAACGCTCTTCACCTGATGGCTTCGCTGGGCATAACCGTCAAAGAAATCAGTATCAAAGAATCCTGTATCCAACACTTTAACGACATAGGTCATGACATGACCTTACACGACGTGACATACGAAAACAGCCAAGCACGTGAACGGACCCAGATTTTGATGGACGTGGCCAACCAACTGGGGGGACTGGTCATCGGCACGGGAGACCTTTCGGAACTGGCATTAGGCTGGGCAACCTACAATGGTGACCACATGTCCATGTATGGAGTCAATGGCAGTGTGCCTAAAACCTTAGTGAAATATCTGGTGAACTGGGTAGCCCTGCACGATATGGATAATGAATCACGCATCACGCTACTCGATATTGTAGACACCCCTATCAGCCCCGAACTGATTCCGGCTGACGAAAACGGCAATATCAAGCAAAAAACCGAAGACTTGGTAGGTCCTTACGAACTGCATGATTTCTTTCTGTATCAGTTCCTTCGCTTCGGTTTCCGACCTGCCAAGATTTTCTTTTTGGCAAGCATCGCCTTCCGCGACACATACGATGAAGAAACTATCAAGAAATGGCTCACCACATTCTGCCGCCGTTTCTTCCAGCAACAATTCAAACGTTCTTGCCTGCCCGACGGTCCCAAAGTAGGATCTGTATCCCTTAGTCCCCGAGGCGACTGGCGTATGCCGAGCGATGCCAGTGCGGCGCTGTGGCTGAAAGAATGTGAGGAACTATAAAAAGAGAAAAACACAAAAAGCAATTATCCGCAAAGTACAATGCGGACAGTTGCTTTTTGTGTATCCGCTTCACAATGCCCGCACTCAAATACACCCTTTGCTTGAAGGCACTTCAAAATGATAGATATCCCTTCGAATTGCCATTTTCATAGCACGAGCCAACGCCTTGAAGATTCCTTCTATCTTATGATGTTCGTTTTGTCCTTGCGCTTTGATGTTCAGATTCATACGGGCGGCATCACTCAGCGACTTAAAGAAATGGAAAAACATTTCGGTAGGCATCTCCCCTATTTTCTCGCGATGGAACTCAGCATCCCACACCAGCCAGGCTCTGCCTCCAAAGTCTAAAGCGACTTGGCAAAGACAATCGTCCATAGGCAGACAGTACCCATAACGCTCAATGCCACGCTTACTGCCCAGCGCCTGATAAATACATTCACCCAAAGCAATGGCAGTATCCTCAATCACATGATGTTCGTCCACTTCCAAATCGCCTTTTACGCTGATGTTCAAATCAATGCCGCCATGTTTTCCAATCTGTTCCAGCATGTGGTCAAAAAAGCCAAGTCCCGTAGATATATCACATCGGCCACTGCCGTCCAGGTTCAAACGGATACGAATATCTGTCTCCTTGGTGACACGATGCACTTCGGCCACACGCTCTCCGGCAAAAAGAAACTCTGCCACTTTGTCCCAATCCTTGGTGGCCAGCACACAATAAGATTCCAGATTTTTGTCCTTCAGCACATCCCTATTCTCCTGCAACAGAATAGCTTTACATCCCATGTTTTTTGCCAGTTCCACATCTGTGGCACGGTCGCCAATCACAAAACTACCGGCCAGATCATAATTCCCCGTCAGATATTTCCCCATCATCCCCGTTGCAGGCTTACGAGTAGGTGCATGGTCTTCCGGAAGACTACGGTCTATCAAAATATCGTCAAACGTAATTCCTTCGCCTTCCAATGTCTTCAGCATCAGGTTGTGTACCGGCCAAAATGTATCCTCGGGAAAAGAAGCCGTACCCAATCCGTCCTGATTGGTCACCATCACAAACTCAAAATCAAGTTTACTGCGGATGAAACCCAAATTGCGGAATACTTTAGGATAAAACTCCAATTTCTGAAAAGAATCCAATTGATAATCAATCGGCGGTTCGATAACCAAGGTGCCATCGCGGTCTATAAATAATACTTTCTTCATACTTCAAAATTTCTCAATGCTTCCAATAGTATATCATTCTCGGGACGTGTGCCGACAGTAATCCGCAAACAATCGCGACACAAAGATACATTAGTGCGATTGCGCACTATGATGCCTCTGCCCACCAAATAGTCGTATATCTTTTTAGCATCCGACATTTTGGCCAAAAAGAAATTAGCATCTGTAGGATAGACCTTCCGGCAACAGGGAAGTGTCACAAATTCATTGATCAACCGTGTCCGTTCCTCCAACAACGATTTTACCCAACGGTCCACCTCATAATGGCGATGCAACATAGTGACAGCCTCTTTTTGTGTCAGCAGGTTCACATTATACGGATATTTTATCTTACTAAAAACAGATATAATCTCTTTCGAAGCAAAAGCCATGCCCAAACGGATAGCGGCACATCCCCATGCCTTAGAAAAAGTCTGAAGAACAATCAAGTTAGGATACCTTTCCAAATCAGCAAGGAAAGACGGAGCGTCCGAAAAATCAGCGTAAGCCTCATCTACAATCACCAGTCCCTGAAAGTCATCCAGTACCGTCTTTATCTCCTTCCGGTCCAGGTTGTTGCCCGTGGGATTGTTGGGCGAACAAAGGAAAATCAGTTTGGTGTGTTCGTCTGTTGCCGCCAGCAGTTTTTCCGCACTGAACTGATAATTCTCGTCCAGCAACACCTTGCGATATTCCACATCGTTCACATCGGCACACACCTGATACATGCCGTAAGTAGGGTCGATGGCCACCACATTGTCCACTCCCGGAGTACAAAACGCGCGATAAACCAGGTCGATAGCTTCATCGCTTCCGTTTCCCAGAAAAATAGCATCGGGATCCACCTGCTTGATCGGAGCGATCATGTTTTTCAGTTCCCGTTGCATCGGATCGGGATAACGGTTGTTGGGAGTGTTATACGGATTCTCATTGGCATCTAAAAAGACAGACGCCTCCGCTCCATTATATTCATCGCGTGCCGAAGAGTATGGCTTCAAAGCCCAGATATTCGGTCGCGTCAGTTCTTTCAGTTCTTTCATTTTCGTATGGTTTTCAGTCTTACACTCACCGCATTTTTATGTGCCCCCAGTTGCTCGTTGGCCGCCATCACCTCAATGGCGGGACCGATTGTCTGGATGCCGTCATGGGTTATTTCCTGAAAAGTGATTTTGCGGACAAAGCTGTCCAGATTTACACCGCTATACGCCTTGGCATATCCATTGGTAGGCAAAGTGTGGTTTGTTCCCGAAGCATAATCGCCCGCACTCTCCGGTGTGAGCGGCCCCAGAAAGACGGATCCCGCATTGACAATGCGTTCCGCCAGTTCCCTATAATCCTTTGTTTCGATAATCAAATGCTCGGGGGCATATTCATTGGTCAGGGCAATGGCCTCATCCATATCCTTTACAAGAACCAGCCTGCTGTTTGCCAACGACTTTTCTGCAATCTCCCATCTGGGGAGCAATGCCAGCTGGCGCTGCACCTCATATTCCACCTCCTTCATCAGTCTTTCCGAATCAGTAACCAGCATTGCCTGGCTGTCCACCCCATGTTCGGCCTGCGACAGCAAATCGGCCGCTACAAACACCGGATCGGCCGTCTCGTCGGCCAGCACTTCCACCTCGGAAGGCCCGGCAGGCATATCTATCGCAACATCCCGCAAAGAGACCTGCTGCTTGGCCGCTGTCACATACTGATTGCCCGGACCGAATATTTTATACACTTTGGGCACACTCTCGGTGCCATACGCCATGGCAGCGATGGCCTGCACGCCGCCCACCTTGAATATCCGGTTCACTCCGGCCAACCGGGCGGCATACAAAATGGCCGGATGCACTTTTCCTTCCCGATCGGGAGGAGTGCAGAGCACTATTTCCTTGCAGCCGGCAATCTGTGCCGGGGTGGCCAACATCAGCACCGTGGAAAACAAAGGAGCCGTGCCGCCGGGAACATACAAACCCACTTTCTCGATGGCAACAGCCTTTTGCCAGCATGTCACCCCGGGTATGGTCTGCACCTTCTTTCCCTCAAACCGCTGCGAAGCATGAAAAGCGTGAATGTTTTTCTGTGCCAGCATAATGGCCGCCTTCAACTCGATAGGCACATCCTTTTCGGCTTCGGCAATCTCTGCTTCGGTCACTTTCAGCGAATCCAGCTTCACCTTGTCAAAGCGTTCCTCATAGTCCATCACAGCCTTGTCGCCTTCTGCCTTCACCGTGTCCAATACCTCTTTCACCGTGTCGTGCAATGCCTCTGTAGTCAATGTGGGACGGCGGAGAATCTCCGCCCATTCCTCTTTTCGGGGATATAATATCTTTTTCATATCGTTTCTTCTTATTACTTACAAAATCATTTTCTCGATGGGCAATACCAGAATACCTTCTGCTCCCAGCGCTTTCAGCTTCCCGATAATTTCCCAAAAACATTTCTCATCGAGTACCGTATGCACTGAGCTCCATCCTTCTTGCGCCAAGGGCATGACGGTGGGACTTTTCATGCCCGGCAGCACCTCGATAATTTCTTTCAGGCGGCCGGTGGGCGCATTCATCAGGACATATTTCTTGTCTTCGGCCGCTTTCACCGCCTCGATACGAAACAACAGTTCGTCCAGAATCCGCCTCTTCTCTTCAGACATGTTTTTGTTTCCTATCAGCAATGCCTCGCTTCGCATAACCACCTCTACCTCTTTCAGGCTGTTGCTGACCAGCGTAGATCCCGAACTGACAATATCGAAAATAGCATCTGCCAGACTGATTCCCGGAGCAATCTCCACCGAACCGGTTATCACATGAATATCCGCCTGAATGCCGTTGCTATCCATAAAATCTTTCAGAATGCCGGGATAAGAAGTCGCAATCTTACGCCCCTCGAACCAAGACAGGCCCGGATAATCCACATCTTTCGGAATGGCCAAAGACAGACGGCATTTGCTGAATCCCAAACGTCTTACAATTTCGGCGTCTTCTTTCCGCTCTACAAATTCATTCTCGCCCACTATACCCAAGTCCGCCACTCCGCCGGCCACCGACTGGGGAATATCATCATCGCGGAGAAAAAGCACCTCGATCGGGAAATTGGGAGACTGGACCAAAAGGATTCTTTTAGAAGCGGGTATTTTGATATCCGCTTCTTGTAATAGCGCCATTGTTTCTTCATACAAACGGCCTTTAGACTGTACTGCAATTCTAAGCATAGTTCTTATCTGTTTTTAATTATTCGCCTGAAAATTAAAAAAGGCTTGCCGTTTTCGGCAAGCCTTATATCATTACACTACAATATTATCACCGCCCGCCGTGTTATTCGTCAGGAAAATGATGATGATATGCAGCTGTTCCAACCATAGTTTTTCTTTATTTTTCGACAAAAATAAACTTTATATTTAAAACAAGCAAATAATTATCACAAAAACTTTTCTTTTTCTTTCTATTTATACATTCACGCATGTAAAGCGCCATACCCCGCACAATGCTTCACCTCCTCCATTGGCAGGGCGCTTTTGGAGGCATGCGGAGAGGGCTGTCTACACGTACGTACGTGTGGCGCGATACGTACGTATGTGTAAGCCCACACATACGTTCGCGAAGGGTCACACATACGGACGTGTTTTACTACGAAGACGAACGATCTTCACAGGCCGCTCAAAATTCATAATCCACACAAGCACGATCGGCCTTCGCATCTTTCAAAATTCCGGCAGCCGCCACATGGTCCGGATGAACCGCATAGGCGTTCACATCCGCCAGTGTGTCGAACTCGCTGTCCAGACAAATGTCCCATTTCTCGGCCGGATTGGCATTCAGCCCCACAAATATATGGCGGATAAAGCCGATCTTGGACGGCAAAGCCTCAATAGCCGCCTTAAAATCATCCATCACCTTCTTTTTTTCTTCCTGCGAAAGCGTATCTTTCAATTTAAATAAAACAATGTGCTTGACCATACTTGATATTTTAATTAATTATTCTACTTTTGTAAATCACACAGGCCTGATAAACATAGCCTGATGCAAAAGTAACAGTTTTGTTTTAAAATACTGAAACTACATATTGAAAAAACACAAGGAAAATGAAAAACATCTGGCTATTCCTGCTTGCCTGCACATGTATGGTGGCATGCCGCCACCGGTCCCATCCTGCCCAAGAGACGAACTACGACCTTCCGCAAATAAAAGATAGCGGAGAATTAGTTGTCCTCACTTTGAACAGCTCTATTTCTTATTTTGACTATCGGGGCGAACCCATGGGACTACAGTACGAACTGGCCTCTCAGTTTGCCCGCTCCCTAGGTGTAAGGCTGAGAGTGGAAACGGCCCGCAACACCCACCACCTGGTACACAAGCTGCTACAAGGAGAAGGCGACCTGATAGCCTATAACCTGCCCGTCACCAAAGAATTCAAGGACAGCGTATTGTTTTGCGGAGAAGACAATATAACCCATCAGATACTGGTACAGCGCAACACGAACAAAAAAGGGAAAGTGCTGAACAATGTCACCGAACTGATAGGAAAGGAAGTCTATGCGAAACCCGGGAAACACTTGGAACGGCTGATCAATCTGGACAAAGAACTGGGCGGCGGCATATTGATACACAGAGTGGACAATGACAGCATCACCACCGAAGACCTGATCATGCAAGTATCCAAAGGTGAGATAGACTATGCCCTATGCGACAACGATTTGGCCAAGCTGAACAAGACGTACTATCCCAATCTGAATATCGACCTGGCAGTCAGTTTTGACCAACGCGCTTCATGGGCAGTGCGCAAAACCTCCCCCCTACTGGGCGAAGCCGCCACCCTGTGGCACACGAAAAACATAACCTCTCCCGCCTATCAGGCAAGTACCAAGCGTTATTTCGAAATCAGTAAACGAATGCCCCACGGCTCCATCCTCTCCGTCAAAGACGGGAAAATATCCCATTTCGACGCTTTGTTCAAAAAATATGCCGAAGAAATAAACTGGGACTGGCGGCTTCTGGCTTCCCTGGCCTATACAGAATCGAATTTCGACACTACTGCCGTATCATGGGCCGGAGCCAAAGGCCTGATGCAACTCATGCCACGCACCGCCCGAGCTATGGGAATACCTGCCGGCAAAGAGCAGAATCCGGAAGAAAGCATAAAAGCGGCAGTGAAATACATAGCAGCCACTTCCCGCTCGTTTCATGCGGTAAAAGATGAAAACGAACGGACGAAATTCGTACTGGCTGCCTACAATGCCGGAATAGGCCACGTGCTGGATGCCATGGCACTGGCAGAAAAATATGGAAAGGATAAATACGTATGGGACAACAGCGTGGACAATTATATTCTGCTAAAAAGTAATGAGGAGTATTTCAACGACCCGATATGCAAAAACGGATATTTCCGGGGGGTGGAAACTTACAATTTCGTCAAGGAAGTGATAGGCAGAAGCGAGGTTTATAAAGCAAAGATCAAAGGCTGAATCGCCCCCCTCTCCGAGGCATAGCTTTAGGAAACACAATTACCGGGCATTCCTACCCGAAGAGAAGTTTTCTATTATTTCAGATGCACCTTGAAATAGATGCCACCGGAGAAGTAACGGCCGTCATTCAGTTCGGCAATCAGGTTGATATGGTCTTTCCAAAGCTGGTAATGCGCGCCCACGTTCACCGTACGGGCATCGTATTCAGCCATCAGATTCAAATTATTAACAGCCTTAATGAATGCCTGCTTGTCGGGCAACCGGAAACGAAAATTAGCACCGAACGCAGGACGTCTATAATGCTCAATCCCTTTAGCATTACCATATACAAATGAGGAATGAATACCCAGTTCACCCACATTTGCAAAATCCACATGCTTAGTTACCGCCAGATAATAACGCGTTGCGTAATTATTGGAACCGCTTGTATTTCCCGACACCAGTTCACCACCGCCATGGTCGGCATGAGAGGTGGGATCGTCCAGACCAAGGACGATTTGCGGAGTCCACTCCTTCCACCACCCTTCTTTCCAAAGGCGCAGACGCACACTGAAAATCCGGTCCTGATTCGTGAATTTCCCCCAAGACTGTTCCGGGAAATAAGTAGAGCCGTGATCTGCATGCACCAATGTACAGATATACGATACCTCCAGCCAGGGAAGCATCGTTATGTTTATGTAATAATTGAAGGTGTACCCCACCTCACGGCTATGAAAATGGGTGGATAACGGATGAGTATTCAAATAGTTCCCACCACACAGGAACGTTTTATCACGCTGCATATCAGCCGTGGGAGCATGAAGCAGTCCGGTAGTCCCCATCAATGCCTGAGCATCGGCCCATAGTGTAATGCTACCCAGAAAAATGGACAATAAGATTCTTCTTATCATGCTACTCCTTACATATATTCCATAGAAACAACAGATTGCCGATAATGTAACGTCTCCACATCCGACGGGGTTCTTTCAACAACCGGTAGCACCATTCCAAAGAATGCCGCTGCCACCACACGGGAGCACGCTTTACCGTTCCGGCATAGAAATCGAAAACAGCGCCTATCGTTCCGCAATGGCAGTGAATGTTTAATTCATTCCAATGCGTATACGCCCATTTCTCCTGTTTGGGAGCAGTCATCCCTATCCAGAGCAAATCAGGATTTGCCTTGTTGATAGCTTCGACTATCGCCCGATTGTCCTCTTCCGAAAATTCCGGTTTATAGGGTGGCGAATAAGTTTCCACCTCGATGTGAGGGAAATCCACCGCTGCACGCCGTTTGATCAATGCCAGCACCTTTTCGCTGCTGCCCATGAAAAAACATTTTCCTCCCCTCCGGTTCAGCCTGTTCATTTCAAATTCGAACAAATCCCAGCCGGCAATGCGCTCTGCAGGTTTGGATCTTGCATTCAGCCAACGACACGCCTTCACGATGCTTGCCCCGTCGGGGATCAACACATCTCCCCGCTGCAAAGCTTCGGCAAAGAGCCGGTCTTTCTGGGCGGTGTTGTAGGAATGGGCGTTGATGGTATTAATCAGGAGTTTGCCTTCCGACAAAGCGGCCAACCCCTGGCAGCTTTCCACCAGGGACAAATTTGTCAACTTCAATAACATGAATATGGCAGTTCTAAAATATTATATTATTTTTGTGGCCCAACAGCGAACGCCATGAGCCGATTAAAAGATTTTCCGTCCATTCATGACCGCATCCACACCAGATACGGCGATGCTTTACACTCCCTTTACGAGATAGGCAGGAACCTGTCCGGCAAGGAGCGGCAAGAAGTTATTGCCCGGGTCCGTGCGAAAGGATACCGGGTGGAGGAACTGGAATTTTACGAATATGCCCCGACAGACACCATGCGACATTTGTTTGTACGGATGGAAGGCGAAGCGGAAAGCATTCCTTATTTTATGCTGGACAAAGAATGCTGGAATGAGATTGTGGATGCGCTACTGGTTGTTCACACATCGCTAAGTTAGTCTATGAAGGCTACATATAACAAGATTCTAAATTTCATGAAGCGGAAGCTCTGTCCTCATCTTTTTGATGATCGTCAACATGGAAGGAAGATTGTTTTTTACCACCTCAAAGACAACCAACATGGCATCAACCATCTCCTTCTTATGCATATATTCCTTCCTCCATTATATTTTGTTTCAGCAACTTGTCCATATCTTCACGCAATCTGACAATATCAACGGCACAACCAAACAAATGCTGAAGTTCGTCCTTTATATGGACCAGACAAAACATACTGGGAGTTTGCAATTCCACACACACATCCACATCACTATCTTCGGTTTGCTCGCCACGTGCAACCGAACCGAAGATTCCCATGCGCATAATGCCATACTTATGAGCGTTCTCAACCATGTACTTACGCAATAATGCCATATATTCGGAAGTCGTTTTCATATCCATATATCATTCTTCGATAGCAAATATACAGATTCTTATTCTTTCAAACAAGAAAGTAATATAAGAATTTGATAGCCTCTCCTTCTAATTGGCTAATGTCATGATGAAAACAGATTTTGATTTAGTATGTCTCTCATCCTATTTTCAAACTGATCCAAAGTAAACTCCCGACAGAATTTCTCATAACCGGCATTTCCCATTTTAACTCTTAATCCCTCATCATCCAACAACTTTGCCATACAATCAGCCAACGAAACCGGATTCTGCTTTTCACAAATCAAACCATTTTCTCCATCTTTCACAATATCGGGGATGCCGCCTTCATTGGTGGAGATAATCGGCAATTTATATTCCATGGCTTCCAAAATGACCAAAGGGAAACACTCATAATAAGTTGGAAAAACAAAGACATCTGCCTGTCTAAAAAAAAACTCCTTCTCTTCTCCTATTTTTCGACCGACATAAGCAACCCTATCATTCAAATTCCGTTTATCCACTTCTTCTGAAAACTGTACAGCCCCTATTTCTGATGTTTCTCCACCAACAAACTGACAAACAAAAGTATATTCTTTCTCTTTTAATATTTTAAGTGCATCAAGTAATACAATTACCCCCTTACTGATCAATAAATTAGAAAGGAAAAGTAAATGAGGGACTTCGTTATTCCGTCTTGCTTTCAATTCTTCCTTACATGAGTTTGGTATGCCATTCGGGCAAATATATACATCTTCCCTTTTTACATACCTAACTATATCCTTATAAAGACTCTCTGCCAATAGAATTACTTTCAGATTACTGAAAAAACGTTTATAGAGGAAGTTATAAACCCATTTACTCTGATAAGCCGAAACTCCTTTATTGTGATAATGAGCTATGATTTTACATCCCATAATTTTGAGCATCTGCACTACAATAAAGTCTTTAAAGAAAGCTTTTCCTCCGGCATTCGGAGTGATATAAACCAATTCGGGACGGATTTCTCTTACAACGTGAGAAATATGTTTTAGAAGAAAGAAATACTTCAATAACTTTTTTAAACTTATATGCCCAATATCAGACAAACTTCCTGCTGTAGCTAAATTTATACAAAAACAATCGAAAGAAGAGTTTATCGACTCACTTTCCTGAATGTATTTCCCCATCATGGCTGCACCATGTATGGGAGGCGGAAGATGAAGAATAAAAAGGATTTTAGGTTTCATTAACTATTAAAATCTATAAACAAAATACATTATTCGGCTAAAAATTCGCTTTATGATGGAATGATAACCAATAGCAGAACGAAATAAGGATGGATGGATAGACACATTTTCCGGATATGTAAACTCTTTTTTTGCCGAGTTATCAAATATACAATAAAAACGACTCCAGTGCTTACAGTTTGTACCTTTCCCATCAAAACCATCATTTTGCACTTTGCTTGTAACAGGAAATAAGGAAACTTTTTTTTGTAAGAACTGAGCAAAACAAAAACGAATAGCCCATGACTTATTCCTTCCACATTTCCAATCGTTCAGCATCTTCCAACAATCGGAACCTCCCCATCGGTTAAATTCTTTTTTCAGTATGTGGTATTTATCAAAACTCTCCAGCTCCCAATCCACACTATTCCAGCGGTCAGCCCAAGTAGCCCATCCCCATGAACTACTACGAGTGCAGAAATAAGTATCATACGAATAATCTTTCGGCACTTTCACCTCATTAGAATATCCACAAATAGAAAACACACTCTTCTCTTCTTTGTACTTATCAAGGCCTTGATTCATAAAAGAAAGGAAGTTGGGTGCAAGAATAAGATCATCTTCCAAAACTATTGCTTTACCATGCCGGTTGATAACTTCTGTGACACCTTTTATAACAGAATTACCAAGTCCTTTATTTTGTTCTGAGAATTGATAATACACTTTCTTAAAGCCTGTTATGCTTTTCACATACTCACGAACTTTTTCTACACTTTCCACTTCTCCTTTCCGTTGAAAGCGTGGACCATCTACAAAAACATAAAGATCAGAATGTTTCGCTTCTGCGTTCTTCAATAAGGATCGGACTGTCTGTCTTAACGAATCCAAACGATTAAATCCAAAAATAATTATTGGAGCAAATTGCATATTATATATCAATTGAACATAAAATATACGTCTATTCTATGTTAATTTATTAATTGGCTTGTAGCCAAAATGATTTTGTCAGGAAGCATGTTAACATAATCCCTGCACCCGTAAAAAGTTCCGATGAAGTTCCAGATAGAACTGTCATGAAGCTTTACCATTCCTATTACACTATGATAAGTTGCAGCCATCTCAGCACCGGCATCACTGCCATAATGGAGTGAATTGTTGCGTTGAGTAGTCAGATTTCGAATGGTCCGCCCGGCAAGATTATTGTCTATCGGGAGTTCACCGTCATGTAACCATACTATTTTCCGCCACGCCAATTTTATCGGCTGTTTTTCAGCCGATAAAATAAAAATGCCCGTAAGAAAATATTTTTGTTTTAACATTCC
>CAMWGU010000079.1 GCA_947173895.1 uncultured Bacteroides sp.
ATGAATACCAATAGTAATAGTTATACTATCATTTATGCTTCGGTAATGGTTGTTATCGTAGCATTTCTGCTGGCATTTGTCTCTTCTTCGCTGAAGGAGAAGCAATACCAAAACGTAGAGCAGGATACCAAGAAACAGATTCTGGCTGCCCTGAACGTATATGACGTGAAGGACGTGAATGCAGAATATGACAAATATGTGAAAGAAGACGACCTGATGCAGGCAGACGGCTCTTTGGTGAAAAACGACGGTGCTTTCCAAACCTCATATAAAGGCGAGATAGCAAGCGACCGTTTTCACGTGTTTGTTTGCGAAGTGGAAGGCCAGACCAAATATGTGATTCCTATTTATGGAGCAGGTCTTTGGGGACCCATCTGGGGATACATTGCGCTGAATGACGACAAGGACACGGTATATGGCGTTTACTTCTCGCATGCCGGCGAAACTCCGGGTCTGGGTGCCGAAATCACCACTTCTAAATTTCAGGGCCAGTTCCCCGGTAAGCACGTGATGCAGGACGGTGCGGTGGCTTTGAGTGTGGAAAAGAACGGCAAAGTATCTAATCCGGACTATCAGGTGGACGGCATTTCGGGTGGTACCATCACTTCTAAAGGTGTAGACGCGATGATCAAGGACTGTCTGGGCAAGTACAATTCATTTTTAACTAAATAATAAGAGGAGGATAAATAGAATATGAGTGCATTATTTTCTAAAAAGAACAGAGAAGTTCTGATGACTCCGCTTGGCTTGAACAATCCTGTCACCGTACAGGTGCTGGGTATTTGTTCCGCACTGGCTGTGACAGCCCAGCTGGAACCGGCTATTGTGATGGGTCTTTCTGTGACAATTATTACTGCTTTTTCGAACTTTGTCATTTCGTTGTTGCGCAATACCGTGCCCAATCGTATCCGTATCATAGTGCAATTGGTGGTGGTAGCTACTTTGGTGACTATCGTCAGCGAAGTGTTGAAGGCATTTGCATACGATGTGAGTGTGCAACTTTCTGTATATATTGGTTTGATTATTACCAACTGTATCCTGATGGGACGTTTGGAGGCTTTTGCCATGATGAACGGTCCGTGGGAGTCATTCCTGGACGGTATCGGTAACGGACTGGGCTATGCCAAGATTCTGGTTATCGTGGCATTCTTCCGTGAATTGCTGGGTGCGGGCTCTTTGTTCGGTTTCCGGGTAATTCCGCAGGCGGTCTACGACCTGGGATACCTGAACAACGGCTTGATGCTGATGCCTCCTATGGCACTGATCATCTGTGCATGTATCATTTGGTATCAGCGTGCAAAACATAAAGAATTGCAGGAAAGTAATAATTAATCCCCCGTTATAAAACGAAAAGAATATGGAATATTTAAGTTTGTTTGTAAAGTCCATTTTTGTGGACAATATGATTTTCGCATACTTCCTGGGGATGTGTTCTTACCTGGCAGTATCGAAAAACGTAAAGACAGCCGTAGGTTTGGGCGCAGCCGTTACTTTCGTGTTGATTGTGACGTTGCCGGTGAACTACTTGCTGGAGAATTATGTGTTGGCACCTGACGCATTGGTCGAAGGGGTGGATCTTAGTTTCTTGAGCTTCATCCTGTTCATCGCCGTTATTGCCGCTATCGTTCAGCTGGTGGAAATGATTGTAGAACGTTTCAGTCCTTCGCTGTATGCATCGTTGGGTATTTTCCTTCCGCTGATTGCTGTGAACTGTGCCATCATGGGTGCTTCCTTGTTCATGCAACAACGCCATTTCATCAACATCGGTGAAGCGACAACGTATGCTTTGGGTTCCGGTATTGGATGGGCATTGGCTATTATCGGCTTGGCTGCTATCCGTGAGAAGATGGCTTACTCTGATGTGCCTGCTCCGCTGAAAGGGCTGGGTATCACTTTTATCATAGTAGGCTTGATGGCTATGGCATTTATGTGTTTCTCAGGTTTGAAAATCTAAAAAGAAAGGAATAAGACAATGGATATGAATTTAATATTAGCAAGTATTGGAGTATTCCTTGGAATTATTATTCTGCTTGTTGTGATTTTGCTTGTCGCCAAAGGTTATCTGACCCCGAGCGGCAAAGTGAAACTGACTATCAATGGTGAGAATGTTATGGAAGTGGAACAGGGTGCTTCTTTGCTGAACACTTTGTCTACTAATGGTGTGTATCTGTCATCTGCCTGCGGCGGCAAGGGATCTTGCGGCCAGTGCAAATGCCAGGTAGTAGAAGGCGGTGGCGAAATTCTGGATTCTGAAAAGGGACATTTCAGCCGCAAGCAGCAAAAGGACAACTGGCGTTTGGGATGTCAGGTGAAGGTGAAGGGCGACATGGCAATCAAGGTGCCCGAATCGGTAATGGGTGTGAAAGAGTACGAATGTACAGTGATCAGCAACAAGAATGTTGCTACATTTATCAAGGAATTCAAGGTGCAGCTGCCTAAAGGTGCCCACATGGACTTCCTGCCCGGTTCGTACGCACAGATCAAGATCCCTGCATTTACAATGGACTATGACAAGGATATCGACAAGAGCCTGATAGGTGATGAATATCTGCCGGCATGGCAGAAGTTCGGCCTGTTCCCACTGAAGTGTGTGAATCCCGAACCTACCATCCGTGCTTACTCCATGGCCAACTATCCGGCCGAGGGAGACGTGTTCATGCTGACCGTGCGCATCGCTACTCCGCCGTTCAAGCCAGACCGCAGCGGATTTATGGATGTCAATCCGGGTATCGCCTCTTCATATATCTTTACCCTGAAACCGGGTGACAAGGTGATCATGAGTGGTCCTTACGGTGACTTCCATCCTCATTTCGACTCGAAAAAGGAAATGATATGGGTAGGTGGTGGTGCCGGTATGGCTCCGCTTCGTGCTCAGATTATGCACATGACCAAGACACTGCATACCACAGACCGCGAAATGCATTATTTCTATGGAGCACGTGCCTTGAACGAGGTGTTCTATCTGGAAGACTTCCTGGGCATCGAAAAGGAATATCCCAATTTCCATTTCCATCTTGCGCTTGACCGTCCGGATCCGGCAGCTGACGCAGCCGGCGTGAAGTACACCGCAGGATTTGTTCACAATGTGATGTATGAGACTTATCTGAAAGACCACGAGGCTCCCGAGGATATCGAATACTACATGTGCGGTCCTGGTCCGATGTCGAAGGCCGTTGTCAATATGCTTGACGGTTTGGGTGTTGACGCTGAATCTATTATGTATGATAACTTCGGCGGATAATCCCTCTCCATATTATAAATAAAGAAAATAAGCCCGATAAAATACGCTTTTATCGGGCTTTTTCTTTACTTTTGTATAAAACGAAAAAACAATTATGATAAAGAACATACTGACCCAACTGAAGATTGAAAAACTGAATGCGATGCAGGAAGCATCGCTGGACGCCTGGAAAGAAGGAAAGGACCTGATATTGTTGTCGCCCACGGGGTCGGGCAAGACCCTGGCTTATTTGCTTCCCCTATTGCAGAGCCTGAAACCGGACGTGAAAGGCGTGCAGGCCGTTGTTCTCGTACCCTCGCGCGAACTGGCGTTGCAGATAGACCAGGTGTTTAAGTCGATGAATACCCCGTTCAAGGCGGTGAGTTGTTATGGCGGACGTCCTGCCATGGAGGAACATCGTACGCTGAAAGGGGTGCAACCCTCGGTTATCATCGCTACACCGGGGCGCATGAACGACCATCTTTCCAAACAGAATTTTGATGCTGCTACGGTCACAACTTTGGTGATAGACGAGTTTGACAAATGTCTGGAGTTCGGCTTTCAGGAAGAGATGGCGACTGTCATCGGGCAACTGCCCGGCTTGCGGCGCCGCTTTTTGCTGTCGGCCACCGATGCAGACGAAATTCCACAATTCACCGGTCTGAACCGGACTGTCAGGTTGGACTTTCTAAGTGCGGAAGGTCCGCTTGCCGGTCGGTTGCATATATACAAGGTGATGTCGCCCGAAAAAGACAAACTGGAAACCTTGTATAAATTGCTTTGCTGCCTGGGAGATCGGTCGACACTGGTTTTTTGTAATCATCGCGAAAGTGTGGAACGGGTAGGAAAGTTTCTGCTTTCCCAGAAAATGCAGTGTGGCATTTTTCATGGAGGTATGGAACAGGACGATCGCGAGCGTTCGCTTTATAAATTCCGCAACGGAAGTTGCCATGTGCTTATCTCTACCGATCTTGCTGCCCGTGGGCTGGATATTCCCGAAATAGAGAATGTGGTACATTACCATCTGCCTGCCAATGAAGACGGCTATGTTCATCGCAACGGCCGCACCGCCCGCTGGGAGTCTGAAGGAAATTCATACGTCATTCTTCATGCAGCAGAAAGTCTGCCTGCTTATATGAATGTCCAGCCGGAGGAATTTGTGCTGCCCGAGATACCACCTAAACCTTCTTTGCCCCAATATGTGACATTATATATAGGAAAAGGGAAGAAGGATAAAATCAATAAGATAGATATTGTGGGATTTCTCTTTAAAAAAGGCAACTTAAATAAGGATGAAATAGGGCGGATTGATGTGAAAGACCATTATTCGTTTGCTGCTGTGTCGCGCAAAAAGATAAAACAAACCCTGAATTTGATACGAAATGAAAAGATCAAGGGGGTGAAAACACTTATTGAAGAGGCAAAATAGTGTTATTTTGCCAATCAACTCAATAAAATGATAAAAGAATAATTCAAAAAACTATTTTTTATATGCTTTTAATCATTGTTTATTGGTGTTGACTTTACAAAATGTAAGCTAAGAAAATCAGAATTGGCTAATATGAAAGAAAATTATGCGGAAATTCGTAAATTTAGCAGCGTTTTTTTTGGATAACTGAAAATAATGTGTAATTTCGCCCAGTGTAAGATATAAACATATTGTATAACCAAAACTAACTTCAAATGAAAAAGCATAATTTCAATGCGGGACCATCTATCTTGCCTCGCGAGGTAATTGAGAAAACAGCGCAAGCCGTTCTTGATTTTAACGGGTCGGGCCTTTCCATCATGGAAATCAGTCATCGTGCTAAAGATTTTCAGCCTGTAGTAGACGAAGCCGTTGCTTTATTTAAAGAATTGCTGAACATCCCGGAAGGATACTCCGTATTGTTTCTGGGGGGGGGAGCCAGCTTGGAATTCTGTATGATTCCTTTCAACTTCCTCGAAAAGAAAGCAGCTTACCTGAATACGGGTGTATGGGCGAAAAAGGCGATAAAAGAAGCCAAAGCTTTTGGCGAGGTAGTAGAAGTGGCATCGTCTGCCGAGGCTACTTATACTTATATTCCTAAGGAGTATACGATTCCTGCCGATGCGGATTATTTTCATGTGACTACTAATAACACCATCTACGGGACAGAACTTCATGAGGATCTGGATTCTCCGGTTCCGATGATTGCCGATATGTCTTCCGACATCTTCTCTCGTCCGGTAGATGTTTCTAAATATATATGTATTTATGGCGGTGCGCAGAAGAATTTGGCTCCTGCCGGTGTCACTTTCGTCATTGTGAAGAACGACGCTTTGGGCAAGGTGTCACGACATATTCCCACTATGCTGAACTATCAGACACATGTGGATGGAGGATCCATGTTTAATACGCCTCCTGTGCTTCCTATTTATACCGCTTTGCAGACTTTGCGCTGGATTAAGGCAAACGGTGGGGTGGCCGAGATGCAGAAACGTGCCAAAGAAAAAGCGGAAATGCTGTATGCCGAAATAGACCGTAACAAGATGTTCCGTGGCACAGTGACAGATAAAGGCGACCGTTCGTACATGAACATCTGTTTTGTGATGAATGACGAATATAAAGAACTGGAAGCCGACTTCTTGAAGTTCGCAACAGAAAGAGGTATGGTAGGAATTAAGGGACATCGCTCTGTAGGTGGTTTCCGCGCATCCTGTTACAACGCCATGGCGAAAGAAAGCGTTCAAGCTTTGATTGACTGTATGCAGGAATTTGAAAAACTTCATTGATAATAATACGCTCACCACAGATTTTATGAGTGGACACAGAGAAGAATGGTCAATGCCTCTGTGTCCGGAGAACAGACAATCTGTGGTGGACTTTTCTTTAAATCTGATAAAACCATGAAAGTATTAGTAGCGACAGACAAACCGTTTGCAAAAGTTGCAGTAGACGGTATTCGCAAAGAAATAGAAGCGGCTGGTTATGAACTTGTTTTACTGGAAAAATATGGTGAGAAGGCTAGACTTCTGGAAGCTGTGAAGGACGCTGACGCAATGATCATCCGCAGTGACATTGTCGATGTAGAAGTGCTGGATGCGGCGAAGGAATTGAAAATAGTGGTACGCGCAGGAGCCGGTTACGACAATGTGGATCTGGCAGCTGCTACGGCACATGGCGTGTGCGTCATGAACACTCCGGGACAGAATTCGAACGCAGTGGCCGAACTGGCTTTCGGGATGATGGTCATGGCTGCACGCAATTTCTATAATGGTACTTCAGGATTCGAACTGATGGGCAAGAAGCTGGGTATTCATGCGTATGGTAATGTGGGGCGCAATGTGGCACGTATCGCTAAAGGTTTTGGCATGGATATTTATGCTTTTGATGCTTTCTGTCCGAAAGAAATAATTGAAAAGGATGGCGTGAAAGCTGTTTCTTCTGCCGAAGAACTGTATGCCACTTGTCATGTGGTATCTCTGCATATTCCGGCAACGGCCGAAACCAAGAACTCAATCGGCTATGAGCTGGTGAACAAGATGCCTAAAGGCGGGCTTCTGGTTAACACTGCCCGTAAAGAGGTGATCAATGAAACGGAACTGATCAAACTGATGGAAGAACGTGCTGACTTAAAGTATGTCACAGATATTATGCCGGTGGCTCATGCTGAGTTTGCAGAGAAGTTTGCAGGACGTTATTTCTCTACACCGAAGAAGATGGGGGCGCAGACCGCTGAAGCGAATATCAACGCGGGCATTGCCGCTGCCAGACAGATTGTCGGCTTTTTGAAAGACGGTTGTGAGAAATTCCGGGTGAATAAATAATCTTAAAATCTAATACCTATGGCTATAATTAAACCCTTTAGAGGCATTCGCCCTCCGAAAGAACTGGTGGAACAAGTGGCTTCGCGGCCTTACGATGTGCTGAACTCCGCAGAAGCACGCGAAGAGGCGGAAGGAAACGAAAAATCACTTTATCATATTATTAAACCGGAAATTGATTTCCCGGAAGGGACAGACGAACACGATCCTAAAGTGTATGAAAAAGCCGCTGAGAACTTCCGGATGTTTCAAGATAAAGGCTGGTTGGTGCAAGACGAAAAAGAAAATTATTATGTGTATGCACAAACCATGAACGGCAAGACCCAATATGGACTGGTTGTGGGAGCGTATGTGCCCGATTATATGAACGGCGTCATTAAAAAGCACGAATTGACGCGACGAGACAAAGAAGAGGACCGCATGAAACATGTGCGTGTGAACAACGCAAATATAGAACCGGTGTTCTTTGCCTATCCGGACAATGCGGAACTAGATGCTATTGTAAAGAAATATGTTTCGCTGCAACCGGAATATGATTTTATAGCACCGGGAGATGGTTTCGGTCATTCATTTTGGGTGATTGATAAGGAGGAAGATATAGTAGCTATTACAAAGGCTTTCGAAGCCATGCCGGCTCTTTATATAGCCGACGGTCATCACCGTTCGGCCGCAGCTGCCTTGGTGGGGGCGGAGAAGGCTACTCAAAACGAACACCACAAAGGAGATGAAGAGTATAATTATTTCATGGCTGTATGTTTTCCGGCCAACCAGCTGACCATCATTGATTATAACCGAGTGGTGAAGGATTTGAACGGCTTGTCGCCGGAACAGTTTCTGACCGCTGTCGGCCGGAATTTTGTGGTAGAGAAAAAGGGAACCGGAATATATAAGCCGCAGGCACTTCATAATTTCTCGCTCTATTTGGCCGGAGAATGGTACAGTCTGACTGCAAAACCCGATACGTATGATGACAACGATCCTATCGGCGTGCTGGATGTGACCATCTCTTCCAATCTGATACTGGATGAGATACTGGGTATCAAGGATCTTCGTTCTGATAAAAGAATTGATTTCGTGGGAGGAATACGCGGTTTGGAGGAACTCAAGAAACGCGTGGACAGCGGTGAGATGGAAATGGCTTTGGCACTTTATCCTGTGTCGATGAAACAGCTGATGGACATTGCCGATACGGGTAATATCATGCCACCCAAGACCACTTGGTTTGAGCCGAAGCTTCGCTCGGGACTGGTTATTCATAAACTGAGTTGAGCAAGCGGACTTGATATGTAAGTAGGGATACATGTATTGACAGAAATTGTCGGAAGTAACTGATGTATATCCGGACAGGAACGCGGGCCATGCGGACAGATAGTGCCGTATAGTCCGCATTCTTTATATCCGGCATAAGGCAGGCGGACGATATGCAATAAAAGCAGTGATTCTTTTGTTTATTGCCGGCGAAATCTCTAATTTTGCGCCGATTTATAAAAAAAATTATAAGATGAATAACAACAAAACAAAAGGATTTTTTCTTGGAGCAGTAGCTGCCGCCAGCTATGGAATGAACCCCTTGTTCACCCTTCCTCTTTACAATGTCGGGATGGGGGTAGATTCAGTCTTGTTTTACCGTTATGCGCTGGCAGTAGTTGTACTGGGTGTCATGATGAAAATGCAAAAACAATCTTTCGCCATCAGGAAAGCGGATCTTTGGCCTTTGTGCATCATGGGGCTGCTTTTTTCATTTTCTTCTCTTTTCCTTTTCATGAGCTACAACTATATGGATGCAGGCATCGCATCCACCATTTTGTTTGTTTATCCGGTACTGGTAGCCATCATCATGGCTGTTGTTTTCAAGGAAAAAGTGTCGTTGCTCACCTTGTTTTCCATCGCTTTGGCTTTTGCGGGCATCTCCATGCTGTGTAAAAGCCCGGGAGGGAAAACTCTGAGCCTGACCGGAATCACTTTTGTATTTTTGTCCTCTCTGTCCTACGCCATATATATAGTAGGAGTGAACCGTTCTTCGTTGAAACAGATTCCTATAGCCAAACTGACTTTTTATGTATTGCTTTTCGGGCTGTCTGTATATGTGGTGCGGTTGAGATTCTGTATGGACTTGCAGGCTGTTCCGACACCGCTACTGTGGATAAACACTCTTTTGTTGGCTGTGTTTCCCACTGTAGTTTCGCTGGTAACCATGACCAAGGCCATACATTACATTGGTTCCACCCCTACGGCCATTCTAGGCGCTTTAGAACCGGTTACTGCTTTGTTCTTCGGAGTCCTGGTGTTTGGCGAGCAACTGACTCCGCGGATTATCTTGGGCGTTTTTATGGTAATCACTGCCGTTACTTTGATTATAGGAGGGAAGAGTTTGCTGAAAAAAAGAAAGATTCGTTTTCAGCATATTGGCAAATAATTTCGGATTTTATATCTTTGCCCTTGCAAATATAAATTTTTCACTATGAAGAAACAACTGGTGCAATGGGCAGGAATGGGAGTGTGGATCGTAGCGTGTTTATCCGCATGTGCTCCGATAAAAACGGAAGTCGGGAATCTGAATGTCATTCCGCAGCCGCAAGAAGTAAGGCAGGACATGCAAGGAAATCCTTTTGTCGTCAACTCGCAGACCTGCATTGTTTATCCCGAAAGCAATGAGAAAATGGAACGGACGGCAGCCTTTTTGGCTTCCTACATTAAAGAGGCGACAGGAACCACAGTCTGTACGACCACCCGGCCGAAAGAAAAGAATTCCATTATTTTGGGCATCGATCCTTCCATTACTCATAAGGAAGGCTATCGACTGGCCGTCACTGCCGATAACATCCGCCTGACCGGAGGAAGCGAGGCGGGGGTATTCTACGGAATACAGACCCTTTACAAGGCTTTGCCGCCAACCAAGGGAAGGGAAGTGTCTGCCGCCATTCCGGCCGGCGAGGTCAGCGACTATCCCCGTTTCGGCTACCGGGGATTTATGGTGGACGTGGGGCGCCATTATTTCCCAGTCTCATACCTCAAGCAAATCATAGATATGCTGGCATTACACAATATCAACTATTTTCATTGGCATCTTACTGAGGATCAGGGCTGGAGAATTGAGATTAAGAAGTATCCCAAGCTGACCGAAATAGGCTCGGTTCGGCCCCGTACCTTGATTGACTGGGGAACTATGGCTTACGATGAGACTCCTCACAGTGGTTTCTATACTCAGGAAGAAGCCAGGGAGATTGTCCGCTATGCGGCCGACCGTTTTATTACCGTCATTCCCGAAATAGATCTCCCGGGACACATGATGGGGGCACTGGCGTCGTATCCGGAACTGGGGTGTACGGGTGGTCCGTATGAAATTCCCTGCAAATGGGGAGTGTTTCCCGATGTGCTTTGCGGAGGGAATGAACAGGCATTGCAGCTGGCTAAAGATGTGTTGAATGAGATTATGGATATTTTCCCGTCTCCATATATCCATATCGGTGGAGACGAATGTCCGAAAGTGCGATGGGAGAAATGCCCCAAGTGCCAGGCTAAAATCAGAGAATTGGGGCTGAAAGATACACCGGAACACACCAAGGAGAACCAGTTGCAGACTTATTTCATGGCCGAAGTAGGCAAGGTCATCAGCGACCGAGGACGGAAGATGCTGGGATGGGATGAAATGTTGGAAGGAGGACTGGCACCCGGAGCCACGGTCATGTCATGGACCAGTGTTAAAGGGGGGATCAAGGCTGCCCGCTTGCATCATGATGCCGTCATGACCCCCATTCAGTTCCTTTATTTCAGCAATCCTACCTACAATCGGATCAAGGGAACCAAAAGCTTGGAGAGAGTATATACTTTTGAACCGGTGCCCGACGAACTGACAGCGGAAGAGAAAAAACATATCATTGGAACTCAAGGATGTATATGGACGGAATGGACGCGAGACAGCCTGAAGATGGAATGGCAGATTCTTCCGCGCATGGCCGCCTTGTCCGAAATACAATGGACGGAGCCTTCGCATAAGGACTTTGACAGTTTCTTGAAACGTTTGCCGTCTTTGCTGGCCGTTTACAGAGACCGGGGATATGATTTCCGTCAGGATATTTACGAAGTGTCTATTGACATTGTTCCCTCGCCCGAGGAGGGGAAGGCCAAGATTGTTTTCCATACGTTTGATGATGCCGACATACACTATACGCTGGACGGGACGATGCCTGACGCAAACTCTCCGCTCTATGAGGACACGATACGGACGGACCGGGATGTCATCATACAAGCCGTTGCCGTCCGTCCGCAGGGAATCAGCGCCGTAAGTAAGGAAGAGATACATTTCAATGCGGCCACCATGAAGCCGGTCGTACTGAACACCGTTCCTCATAAGTCATATACATTCAAGGGGGGCGATGTGCTGATAGACGGACTGTATGGCGACATGAACTATCGTTCGGGCCGCTGGATTGGCTTTTACGGGACCGATATGGATGTGGTTCTTGACCTGACCGAACCAAAGGAAATATGCTCAGCTTTTGTGAATACCCTGCTGAACACGGGCGATGCCATTTTTGGAGCAACCGGACTGAAAGTGGAGGTGTCGGAAGATGGAAAAAACTTCCGTACGCTGGCATCCCGGGATTTTCCGGTGGTGGAGAAAGGAACGAAGATGCAGAGCCTCAGACATTCCGTCGCGTTTGATAAGGTGAAAACCCGTTATGTGAGAATGATTGCAAAAGTAACTCCGGAGCTTCCCGCATGGCATTCCATGCCGGGTGGAAAGGCTTTTTTGTTTGTCGACGAACTGGGAGTGGAATAAAACGTTATGACTATGATATTGAATGAAAGAGAAAGCCGCCACGAGCATGTGCTTCATGTGGCACGGCAGATGATGACGGCGGCGCGTACCGCCCCTAAAGGAAAAGGTATTGACATTGTGGAAGTGGCCATGGTGACGGAGGATGACATCAAAGTGTTGTCCGACACGATGGTGGAGATGGTAGCAGAGCATGGCATGAAATTTTTTCTGCGTGATGCGGAAAATATTCTGCATGCCGAGTGCATCGTCTTGATAGGCACTCGCGAACAGGTGCAGGGCATGAACTGCGGACATTGCGGCTATGCCACTTGCGAATCGCGCAAGAAGGGGGTGCCTTGTGCCATCAATACTGTGGATGTGGGAATTGCCATCGGGTCGGCTTGTGCCACGGCGGCCGATCACAGAGTGGACACACGTGTCATGTTCTCGGCCGGACTGGCAGCACAGCGCTTGAACTGGTTGGAAGGATGCACCCAAGTGTTTGCCATCCCTGTCAGCGCATCCTCTAAAAATCCTTTTTTCGACCGGAAGCCTAAAGAATGAATTTCTCGACCACAGCGGCTACACCATTCTCTTCGTTGGAGAGGGTGATGTAGTCGGCATGCTGGCGAACCACTTCCTGTGCGTTCGCCATGGCTACCCCCAGTCCGGCATATTGTATCATGGAAAGATCGTTGAATCCATCGCCGACCGCAATCATTTCTTCTTTTGTCATATTGATTTCCTTCAGCAATACAGCCAGCGATTGTGCTTTGTCAATCCCCTTGGGGACCAGTTCCAGAAAGTAAGGTTCGGAACGGAACACACCCATGCGGTCTTTCAGATGTTCGTACATCTCCTTTTCGAGCACGGCAAGCCGTGTTGGTTCGCCCACAATCAGACATTTGGCAATGGGAAACTTCACCGCGTCTAAGAAATTGTCCACCTTCTTAGGAGTCATCACGTTCAGTATAGCTTCTTTTAATACATATTCGTCTTCGGGATATTCCGTCAATACATATTTTCCATCGTAGGTGACGATGGCAAAGTGATTGTCCGTGGCACATTGGTACAGATAAGGCAGGACGTCCGGATCGAGCACGTTTTCGTACATCAGCCGGCCGGTGCTCCAGTCGATAATCTCGCCTCCGTTATACGAAAGTATGTAACCTCCGTACTTCTTCAGCTCCAGAATCTCGGCCAGCGGAGCCACACCGTAAGTGGGACGTCCCGATGCCAGAACTATTTTTACTCCGCGCTTTTGCGCTTCAATCAGTGTACGACGTGTGTGTTCCGTTACCTCTTTCTTCTGATTGGTCAACGTTCCGTCTAGGTCTAAAACTAATAATTTATACTTCATATACTATTTTTATGGAGTGCATTTGCCATATTCGTTGCAAATATAGCGATTAAATTCATGGCTTTTTACTACATTTGCTCAAAATAAAAAGAAATCATGAACGAAATATTACTAATCGTAGCTATTATTCTGCTGATAATAAATATAGTGATCGTGCTGATCGGAAACAATCGGTCGCAGCAAACCGGCCGCCTGGAAGAACTGTTGCGCAGGGAGATGAAAGAAAACCGAGAGGAGCTGGGGAGGGCTATTCGCGAATTGCGTAACGAACTGAGTCAGACCTTGAACGGTTCCATTCGCACGATGCAAGACACTCTGCATAAGAATCTGCTGACCGGTAACGAAATGCAGCGTGAGAAATTCGAAATGATGGGAAGGCAGCAGGAGGTGCTGGTGAAAAGCACAGAGAAACGGCTGGACGAAATGAGGCTGATGGTAGAGGAAAAACTGCAGAAGACACTGAACGAGCGTATCGGCCAGTCGTTCGAGATGGTGCGCTCGCAGCTGGAAAATGTGCAGAAAGGGTTGGGAGAGATGAGAACACTGGCCCAGGACGTAGGCGGACTGAAAAAGGTGTTGAGCAATGTAAAGACGCGAGGCACCTTCGGCGAAGTGCAGTTGGGAGCGTTGCTAGACCAGATGCTGAGCCCGGAGCAATATGAGACGAACGTGAAGACTAAAAAGAGTGCAGCCGAATTTGTGGAATTCGCCGTGAAGCTGCCCGGAAAGGAGGGGAGCAATGAAACAGTTTATTTACCTATTGATGCCAAGTTTCCGAAAGACGTGTACGAACAATATCAGGAAGCCTACGAGGCGGGAGACCCTTTGATGGTAGAAACGTCCTCGCGTCAGCTGGAAACCACTATTAAGAAGATGGCGAAGGACATTCACGACAAATACGTGGATCCGCCGTACACTACGGATTTTGCCATTCTGTTTCTGCCGTTTGAAAATATTTATGCGGAAGTGATTCGCCGCACTGCATTGGTGGATGCTTTGCAAAAGGACTGGAAGATAGTGGTCACCGGCCCTACTACGTTGGGGGCTATCCTGAACAGCCTGCAGATGGGTTTCCGTACGCTGGCCATCCAAAAACGGACCAGTGAGGTATGGAATGTGCTAGGAGCGGTGAAGACGGAATTTGGAAAGTTCGGTGGACTGCTGGAAAAAGTGCAGAAGAATTTACAGAATGCAGGCGATCAACTGGAAGAAGTGATGGGAAAACGTACGCGTGCCATCGAGCGCAAGCTGCGTCAGGTAGAAGCTCTTCCAGCAGACGAGAGCCAACGGATGTTGCGTCTGCCCGAGCTAGCGGATGAGGAAGACGATTAACGGGACCCCCCTTTTCTCTTCATTTTTCATTGGTAGCCGAAATATAAGCACATCCGGAAGGATGCACGAAGGAGTTGATCAGGTTTCAATGCTGCAAAGGTAAAAAAGGGCTCACCCGAAATTTCTTGGGGGTAACTATTTGTAGTTTTCTTTAAAGTGATT
>CAMWGU010000080.1 GCA_947173895.1 uncultured Bacteroides sp.
TCTCACTAAGTAATGTGAAGAATGGGGATGTTATCCAGATTTCGTTTGTGGGATACATTACCCAAGAAATTGTATGGAATGGACAACCTCTCAACATTACGCTGAAGGATGATACCCAGACGTTGGATGAAGTGGTAGTAACCGCATTGGGTATGAAACGTGAGAAAAAGGCCTTGGGGTATGCCATGACAGAATTGAAGGGCGATGAGCTGAACGCCAACGTCATTAACCCCGTACAGGCACTGCAAGGTAAGGTAGCTGGTGTGGAAATATCCAGTTCGGATGGTGGTATGTTCGGTGCCAGCAAAATTTTGATCCGTGGTTCATCCACATTAGGCAAGAATAACCAGCCTATTTATGTAGTAGATGGTATTATCTTGGATAACGGTATTGTGGAAAACGATGCAGACTGGGCTTCCGGTGATGCCAACTATGGTAATGAACTGAAGAACTTGAACCCGGATGACTTTGAAACTGTATCTGTATTGAAGGGTGCTGCTGCAACAGCCTTGTATGGTTCTCGCGGTCTGAATGGTGCCGTGGTGATTACTACCAAGAGCGGTAAAGGGAAAAAAGGTTTGGGTATCAATGTGACACAGACGTTTGGTTTCGACCGTGTAACTGGACAACCCGACCTTCAGAACGAATACATGGAAGGATACTTCGGTGGTTATACTTCCGGTAGCAATCCGTGGAACAGCAACGAAGTGTATGCATGGGATCCCACAGGCAAATATCCTTCACTGTTGAGCTTGAACCGTGACTATAGTGATACCGGTGTGAGCTTTGGTCCCCGTTTCTCTGATTACGAAAAGCTGGAATGGTTTGACGGTTCTATAATTGATTCTAAAGCGAACAAGAATAACTTTAAAGATGCATACGGTACCGGTTTCAATACCAATACCAACGTAGCCATCAGCGGTGGCAACGAAACGACTTCTTTCTATTCTTCTTTATCTTATAAGTATGCCGACGGTACATTGCCCAACAACAGCTTTGAACGTTTCTCTCTGTTGGCAAAAGGTTCTCATAAGATTAGCAAGGATGTGGAACTGGAAGCATCTATCACATTCGCCAATTCTACTCCGCGAAATGCACAACGCAACATCGGTGAAAACTTTGTGAACGGTACATGGGACCGTACGTATGACGCATCCTATTTCCGCGATAAATACAAAGGCGACCACGGAGGTTTGGCTCAAAACCAATATGGTGACAAGTATGGTAGCGTTCCCGGTAGAAGTTTGTGGTGGAACATTTGGGAAAACGATTACCGCCAGAAAGAAACCGTAGTACGCCCCGACGTGAAACTGACTGTGGAATTTACTCCATGGTTGAAGTGGATTACCGAAGGTAGCTATAACTACTATTACACACGTGCCGAGTCCAAAAATCCGGGTAGCGGTTATGCCAACGAAGGCGGTAGCTATACCATGAGTCTGAATTCCAAAGAACAGACCAACCTGAACACCAACTTTATGTTTAACAAGAGTTTGGGCGAAGACTGGAACCTGAACGGATTCTTGCGTGGTGAATACTTCCACAGCTTCCAGCAATACATGAGTGAAGGTACTTCTGGTGGCTTGATTATCCCGAATCAGTATTTCTTGACCAATGGTAAAAACGGTATCTCTTCTTCCGGTAAAATTAGCAATGAAAAGACCATGCTTTCTGTAGCCTTTCAGGCAGGTATCAGTTGGAGAGATCAAGTCTTTGTAGATGTAACCGGACGTAATGACTGGTCTTCTGCATTGGTTTATGCCGACGGTCACGGTAACTACTCTTACTTCTATCCGTCCATCAACGGTTCTTGGTTGTTGCACGAAACCTTCCGTGAAAAGTTGCCGCAATGGATTTCTTTCATGAAGATTCGCGGGTCATGGGCACAGGTAGGTAACGACACCGATCCTTATACCATCAACTCTGCTTATACTTTGACTACTACGGATAATGGCAACAAGGTATATTCTTTGTCTGTTCCCAGTTCTATCTATTCACAGGGCTTGAAACCTGAGCGCAAGACTTCTTGGGAAGTCGGTTTGGACTGGCGCTTCTTGGCCAACCGTATCGGTGTAGACTTCACTTATTATAAAGAAAACACCAAAAACCAAATTATGTCTGTCTCTGTTCCGAGTGTATCGGGTGTAAGCTCTCAGCTGATTAATGCCGGTAACATCCAGAACTCAGGTCTCGAACTTGCCCTGAACACCACTCCGTTTGAAAACAAGGACTGGACTTGGGATTTGAATTTCACTTGGACTAAAAACTGGTCAAAGATTGTGGAATTGAGTGACTTGGTTGCCAACTATATCGCATTGCAAGGAACTGCCTCATATGGTAATTTCCGTATTGGTTCTGTTGCCAAGGTGGGTGGCGTGTACGGTCTGTTGATGTCTGACTCTGCACCTAAGATTGATGAAGAATCAGGCAAAATGATGTTGAACTATTCTGATACAAGACGTATGTCTTATATCCAACGTAATGGTGTAGAACAGGAAGTCGGTTCCATGCAGCCTGATTTCTTAGGTGGTTTGAGCACCAGCCTGCGCTATAAGAACTGGACCCTGCGTGCTTCATTAGATGCCCGCTTTGGTGGTAAGGTTGCTTCTTACAACTCTCGTTATGGTACGGCATACGGTTACACCGAGACTTCTATGCAATATCGTGATCCGGCACACGGCGGTGTAACTTGGACTTCCAAGTGGGATAATGTAACCTATTCAGACGGTATCATCCCTGATGGTATCATTCCTGTTGGAACGAAGATCTCTCAGCCGGGTGGTGGTGAATACATTGTAGGTACAAGCCCGTTGACTTCTGCCGGTGAAACATATGCTTCTTTGTATGAAAAGGGTGTGATAGAACCGACCCACGCCGGTACATGGAGTTATTTCACTAACTCTTGGGGACAAGGTGTATTGAACGACAACTGGTTCGTAACATTGAACTATATCGCTCTTCGTGACTTGTCATTGAGTTATTCTTGTCCGAGCAACTGGGCTAGCAAGATTGGTGCCAAGAGCTTGACACTGACAGCCAACGGCCACAATCTGGGCTATCTGTTGAACTCTATGCCTAACCATGAAAACCCTGAAGCCGTAGCCGGAACAACCGCTGCCGAATTCCGTATCCGTCAGTTCTCCGGTATCACAAGTAATTTCACTTTTACTATTAACGCTTCATTCTAAAGACATTATTATTATTTATAATTCAGAAGATTATGAAACTATATAAATCAATTTTAATTGCATCTCTCGCGGGTATGGTTACCCTGACCGGCTGTCGCGATGACTTTGCAGAAATGAACACGGATAAGTCAACTGTATCTGTGCCTGAACCTTCTCAGCTATTTTCTATGGCACAGTTGCAATTCCAAACCAATGAATATACTTATTGGTTCTATAATTCCAAATTGCTTCAGCGCTGGTCTCAAATGGGTATCGGTACCGGTGGTTATACCGGTTCTTTTACCGAAGTAGGTAATACCGGTGGACAGGGTAGTCAGTACATTGATATGCTGAAATATCGCAATGAACTGGAAAACTACATAGCTACTTTCGATGACACAGAAAAGTATCAGGCATATTATGCTGCCATGGATGTATTGGCCATTTATTGTGCCATCATGGACGTGGACTTGTCGGGCGACCGTCCTTACATCGAAGCTTGCCGGTTGAAATTTGGCGGTCCGTTGACACCCAAATACGATACTGTAGAGGAATTGTATAATCTTTGGTTGCAAAATTTAGGTGAAGACGTTACCGTTTTCCAACGTAACGACCAGGAAATGCCTAACAAAGCTTCACAAGACCTGATTTTCAAAGGCGATATGGCCAAATGGGCAAAATTGGCTAATTCACTGAAACTGAAGATTGCTGTTCGTTTATACAATACGGATAAATCCAAGGCTTTGCAGATTGCACAAGAAGTGGCTAACGCATCTGTCGGCTATATGGACAGCAACGATGATGATATGGTTTTTGCAAAGGCTACGACTTATGTAGGCTCAGAAAATAATGATTATCTGTACAATACCGGCAATGGCTTGAATTTGGGAGCAGCATCGGCTGATGTCATTAACTTCATGCTGAAGACCAAAGACCCGC
Source organism: uncultured Bacteroides sp. (assembly GCA_947173895.1). Taxonomy (GTDB): domain Bacteria; phylum Bacteroidota; class Bacteroidia; order Bacteroidales; family Bacteroidaceae; genus Phocaeicola. The sequence goes on from CAMWGU010000080.1 coordinate 4,107, forward strand.
GCGTTCGTTTCGTATATACTAAGAACGGATTCAACTCTACCATCGTGCAGGGATTCATTGATGACGACCGCTTCGATGACCTGCCCAGCTATGTGAAGGAAAATGTGGTGCGCGATGCACAAGGCAATTTCCAGGAATGGGGTGGCATGGGTGAACCATGGATTCGTTATGCAGGTGTGCCTGTAGATGAACTTGACGCCGCTGTACACGAAAACAGCCCTTATTATGAGGAATACTTCAATCCGGGAACCCGTTACAATCTGAGTACGCCTGATGCAACCAAATCTTATTCTATCGTATCCGGATTCCAAGAAGAAATGATTCGTGGTCGTGTGGATTTCACACTGCCTACTTTACCTGACGGACCGGTTATTCAGGATACTGATGATAATCCTTGGTACTTCATGTACCTGACTTCTGCCGAAGTGAATCTCTATTTGGCTGAGTTCTCTCTGCTGGGTGCCAACCTGCCGAAGTCTGCCAATGAATACTATACCCGTGGTATCCGTTTCTCTGTAGAGGTTTACGATCGTGTGGCTGGATTAAACAAGATTCCTTATTATGACCAGACTTGGGTTTCTGCTAGAGCATACGATGCAAATGAAAAACCGTTGCAGTTGCAAGCAGGTGAAATTGATGCCATGCTGGAAACAGAAGGTGTGAAACTGGAAGGCTCACAATTGGAACAGTTGGAAAAAGTATATTTACAGCAGTTGATGAACTTCAGCTTATATCCTGATGATCAGTATGTGACAGCCCGTCGTTCGGGTGTACCTATGGTAGGTTCTGAATTGTTGCCGTTCCATGTATTCCCGCAAGTTGCTGTAACCGGTATTCCTCGTCGTTTTGAAATGTCTGAACCAAGTGTGACGGACAAGATGGCACCGTTCATTAAGGAAGCCTTGGCTAGACAAGGATTCACCACTGGTGTAAACCAGTCGGGTAGTGCATTCAACACAACTGGTAGTGTATTGAATACAGAACGTATTTGGTTTGACAAGAACGCTCCACAATGGGGTGAAGGTCCTAAATTCTAAGAACAAAATGTAAATAAAAGCCAAAAGGGGAGGATTCGTTCCTCCCTTTTTTTAGATATAAACCTATAAACGCATGAAGAAAGGTATCATTTTATTTTATTTGATGGCTTCGGCTTATTTTTCTGCTTTCGGACAAACCGGTTCCATCTTTTTGTTTGAACAGTTTGTCAATGCGAAGGTGCATTTCAAGAATCATGCCGTGACAGTGTATGCCATGAACTATGACGCCAATAACGGCAAAATGTTTTTTGAACAAAACGGTACTCGGATGGAACTGACCGGTGTACACGCCATAGACACCATTGCCTGGGGCAAACGTTCCTTTATTCCCCAAGGACGTCGCTTTTGGGAAGTGCAACGACTGGACAACGGTATAGTCTATATAGACTGGCTGATAAAGGCTATTCATCTAGGAAAGAAAGGCGTTTTCGGCCTACCTTCGCAAGGCACTATCCAGACACTCAAGCTACACGATTTCGGGGGAGGTACTCCGGGATATACACCCTACGACAACCAAAGTGCTTACGCCACAGATATGTGGAGGCGAAAAAACGACAATACGTATTACATCAGTGTGGGTGGCAATCTGTGTAAGGTAAAGAGTGTGAAGCATCTATACAAGCTTTTCCCCGAACATGAAACGGAAATCAGAACATATGTCAAGGATGAGAAATTGGATATTAAAGATCCGCTGTCTGCTTTACACTTGTTGAATTATTGCTTGCAATGGGTTCAATAGGTTTCTCCTTGCCCAAACAAGGTCCCTAAAATGGATGAAATCATAAAGTTATTGGAATATTGCATGAGAATGAATTGAGAGTCGCCATAGGTCTCCTGAAGAATTATGTCATAGAGTTAATGATTAATTGGTTTTGCAGCTTGACAACGGAAAATTATCATGGGAAGGGCGTGGGGAAGTCCCTATCGCCCTAATTGTTCCACTATTCACAATGTGTTATACACTTTTTTCAAAGAAACCATCCAAAGCCAAAGAGATACCTATAGTTTTTCAATCCCTTCCTTAGACAGTCCGGTAACTTGCGAGATAACCTCAACGGTTACATTTAATCTTTTTAAATTTTGGGCATTGTTTAAGTTGGCTTCTTTTAAACCTTCTTTTCGGCCTTTTAATAATCCTTCTTCAAGCCCTTCCGCTCTTCCTTCTTCCCGCTCAGTATTGATATTGTCCCTCAACAATATTATCCAAATGGCGGTAATAAGCCGCCAGCTCATCCTTGGTCATGCTGTCCAGTTTCAATCTTTCACGAGCCTCCTCAAGGCCGGGAGCGGTAGCGGTGGAAGGTATCTCTCCGGTGTTCAGATAGTAAATCCATTCTTCCAGGGGACTTCTGGCTATCTGATTGAAACCGTTCACTTTCAGAATATAGTATTCGGGATATAGCTGGCTCACCGTGTCCACCTTGAACGTCTGCTTCTGAAACGGGGTGAGTTCAAGAAGGTCGTTGGTGTGGATACCCCTGAACTCCGTCTTCCCATGATAGACGAAATCAGTTCCGTGACCCAATGAGAAATAGACGATGTTTACACTATATACCTTACGGACCTTGTCATAACTTTCTCCTCTATTGATATATTCGGTCACCAGCTTGGAAGTGCCGAACAGCATGCGCTGGAAGTAGGCATACTCATTATTGTTCTGCACCTCTATCAGCACCAGTTCACCTTTGGAGTTCTCGGCAAGCATATCCACACGGTTGTATTTGTCATACTCATACTCTTGGTTGTTCTCGCTTTCAAGAAGCCGCTGGATAATGATCCTTTCTCCCAACAAGGTGGTAAGCAACCCTCGAGTACGCTGAAGTTGGCTTTGTTGCGAAGAAAGCGTTTCATGGCCCAATCGAAGCGGATTATCTGATTTCTATTGTTACGATTCATAACGGTCCGATGTATTGGTTATGACAAAGGTAAGCAAAAAGATTCGAAAGAGCACGTACTTTCTGATATGAAGTATCTTTTTCCTGCCTTTTTATTTGAGCATTGAGAAGGTGGAATGAACCTTCTTACTCCATCATATTACCTTGATATAATCCATGAACAGGTAGAAAACTAGTAGAAACCACAATGAAAAACTTTCTCCAAAGGCACAGAAACAGGCATTCCATTAAAAAGTCGCCATAACGTATCTAATTGATTATCATTATTATACCTATTTATTCAGTTCTGAGGGAACTTAGAAGACGGAATTACTTGATTTTCAATAAACACTTAAAAAATCACAGCTATGTTAAAACGACTAAAATCAGTCAGTATGATGCTGTTCCTTATGGGTACCTCTACCGGAGCAGCATACGCGGTTTCCGGCACGGGAGCTGACGACGTGAGAATCACACAGCAGAGCGGAACTTGTACAGGTATTGTCAAGGACGCTACAGGAGAGACGGTTATCGGTGCCTCCGTAGTGGTGAAAGGTACTACTAACGGTACTATTACAGGCATTGACGGTGACTTCTCACTAAGTAATGTGAAGAATGGGGATGTTATCCAGATTTCGTTTGTGGGATATCAAACACAAGAAATCACATGGAACGGACAGCCTTTGAATGTGACTTTGAAAGATGACACACAGACCTTGCAGGAAGTGGTGGTAACCGCCCTCGGTATGAAACGTGCTACCAAAGCTTTGGGATACGCCGTAACAGAAATGAAAGGGGATGAGCTGCAAAACAATGCCATCAATCCGGTATCGGCTTTGCAAGGAAAAGTAGCCGGTGTCGAAATTTCCGGTTCTGATGGTGGTATGTTCGGTTCTACTAAGATTTTGATTCGTGGTGCATCTACTTTGGGTAAGAACAACCAACCTATTTATGTAGTAGATGGCGTCATTTTGGATAATGCCATTAGAAATGGTGATGCGGACTGGGATGGTAACAACTACGACTACGGTAATGAGTTGAAGAACTTAAACCCGGATGATTTTGAAACCGTGTCTGTATTAAAAGGTGCCGCTGCAACGGCTTTGTATGGTTCTCGTGGTTTGAACGGTGCTGTTGTGATTACTACAAAGAGTGGCAAGGGCAAGAAAGGTATTGGTGTGAATGTGACACAAACATTTGGTGTCGATCACATGTTCAAGCAACCTAATTTACAGAATAAATATGGCCGTGGACAATATACTGGTAATGTTAGCTATGGAGAGACCGATGCAGCCGGCAACTATTACCTATATGACAATCTTAATCAGTTCTATCTGAATGCTGCCGGCAATCCGACATTGGTTGGCGGAACGGGCCGTCATTGGGGACCGGCATTCGATGGACGTAATGTGGAAAACTTTGATTATTCCACTATCCCTTATAGTGCTGTTGAGAATAACTATAAGGACGCTTATAACTTAGGTTTCAATAGCAACACGAACGTAGCAGTCAGTGGAAGTTCTGAAAAGACTTCATTCTATACTTCTTTATCATATAAATATGCAAGCGGTACCCTGCCCAACAATAGTTTCGACCGTATTGCATTCTTGGCAAAAGCCTCTCATAAGCTGACGGACAAAGTTGAAGTGGAAGCATCTATCTCTTTTGCCAATTCAAATCCAAGGAACGCCCAACCTAACATCGGTGAGAAGTTTGTTGATGGAACTTGGGGACGTACGTATGATACCCAATATTTCCGCAAGCGTTACAAAGGTGTTCATGGCGGTTTGGCCAGCGCAAGTTATGGCGATGAGTATGGTAACAATCCGGGACGCGATCTTTGGTGGAACATTTATGAAAATGACTATTCACAAAAAGAGACCTCTGTCCGTCCGACATTGACCTTAAACATCGATTTGGCAGACTGGGTGAAGTTCCGTGCAGAAGGTAACTACAACTATTATTACACCCGTTATGAAAGCAAACAACCAGGTACTGGATATGCAAATACCAATAGTGGTTACTACGGTATGGGATTGTATAATAAAGAACAGACCAACTTGAATGCTTCGTTTACTTTCAATAAAACGGTAGGCGACTGGACATTTGGCGGTTTTGTCCGTGGTGAATATTACAACAACTTCCAGCAGACCATGGCCGAAAACACCAATGGCGGTTTGGTTATTCCTAACCAGTATTTTATCGCTAACTCAATCAATACACCTTCCTATAGCGGTAAGATTGAGGGAGAAAAAAGAATGTTGTCAGTTTCATTCCAAGCTAGCGCAAGTTGGAAGGATCAAGTATTCGTGGATGTAACCGGACGTAACGACTGGTCTTCTTCACTGGTTTATTCAGACAAGCATGGTAACTACTCTTATTACTATCCTTCAGTTTCGGGTTCTTGGTTGATTCACGAGACATTCCGTGACAAATTGCCTGAATGGATTTCATTTATGAAGATTCGTGGCTCATGGGCTCAAGTAGGTAACGATACAGATGCATATTCTATCAACTCGGCTTATTCATTGCTGACTGCTACTTTGGATAATGGTGGAAATATTTATGCTTTAAGTGTGCCCAGCCAAGCATTTTCTAACAACCTGAAACCCGAACGTAAAAACGCATGGGAAATCGGTTTGGACTGGAGATTCCTAGAAAACCGCATTGGATTGGATGCTACTTATTATAAGGAAAATACTAAGAACCAGATTATGTCTATTTCCGTACCGAGCATTTCCGGTATCAGCAGCCAAAAAATCAATGCAGGTAACATCCAGAACCAAGGTATTGAAATCGCATTGAATACGACTCCGATAAAGACAGCCGATTTTGAATGGAACTTGGATTTCACTTGGACCAAGAACATGAGTAAGATTGTAGAACTCCACCCGAATGTAGCCAATTACATTGTATTGGACGGTGAAGTGGCATACGGTAACTACCGTGTAGGTTCTGTGGCAAAAGTAGGTGAATCATACGGTTTGTTGATGACCGACTCTAATCCTAAAGTAGATAAAGCTACCGGCCTTCCTGTGTTGGATGCTACATCTTATTATGGTGGCGACCGTGGCATGCATGCCATGTATTATCAGCGTAGTGGCGTAGCCGAAACCGTTGGCTCTTTGACTCCTGATTTCTTAGGTTCTGTCAACACTTCATTGAATTACAAAAACTGGAGCTTGCGTGCATCTTTCGATATGCGTTTTGGTGGCAAGGTTGCTTCTTATGCTAGCCGTTATGGTACAGCTTACGGTATGACCGAGACTTCACTGAGATGGCGTGATACTGAAAATGGAGGTATGACCTATACTTCTATTTGGGATGGAAAGACTTATCATGACGGTGTGATTCCCGTAGGTTTGGTCGAAGGCGGCGTAAACTTGCCTTTGCCTAACGGTGGAACATATAAGGTGCCCGAAGGTGGTGAAACCTATCAATCCCTGTATGACAAAGGATTAGTTGATCCGCAACATGCATCTACATGGCATTATTGGAACAATGCATGGGGAACAGGAACAGTAAACGAAGACTGGCTCAAGACTTTAAACTACGTGGCAATCCGCGAGATCACAGTGTCTTATAAAGTTCCTCAGAAATTCTGCCACAAATTTGGAGCACAGAACATGAACCTGTCCCTGTCCGGACGTAATTTGGGGTATTTGGTGAACACGATGCCTAATGGTGAAAATCCAGAGTCTGTTCGTGGTACCTCTGCTTCTGAGTTCCGTGTACGTTCATTCAATGGTTTGACCGCTAACTACACATTTACTATTAACGTAGGTTTCTAATTGAATTTATTAAATTATTGAACAATGAAAAATTATCGTAATATACTTTGGGCTTCAGTCTTAGGTGCCACTATGTTGAGCACGACTAGTTGCCGTGATGATTTTGCTGATATTAACTCCAGCCCAACGCAAGTGACGAAGGCAGAGCCTTCCTATCTTTTTGCACAAGCAGTTATGGACTTTGAGCCCTATAGCTATACGTATTGGTTCTATGATGAACCGATGTTGCTTTCTTGGAGCCAATGGGGAGTACCTACAGGCAGTTATACAGACAATTTTAAATTGACTACGGCTGTAGGTGGAGTCAATTTTATCAATGTATTGAAATATGCCCGCGAAATAGAGTACGTGCGTTCTACCCTAAGTGAAGAGGATGCTGCCAAACATGCAGCTACAGCCGCTTGTGTAGATGTATTAGCTTGTTTCCTTGGTATCGCTGCCAGTGATATCAATGGAGATATCCAGTTTACGGAAGCCGGCAGGGGTGCCCATGAAGGCGTATTGACTCCAGCTTATGACAGAATCGAGAATTTGTATAATTTGTGGCTGGAGCAATTGGATGCCAGCATTACAACATTCACTACTGCGCAAGACCAGATATTCACTTCCAACCAAGATGTCGTTTATCGTGGGGATGTGAAGAAATGGGCCAAATTAGCGAATTCGCTGAAATTGCGAATAGCCGCCCGCTTGATTTCTCAGAACAAGGCAAAAGCCTTGGAGATTGCATCCCAAGTGGCGAGTGCTTCCTGTGGATATATCGATGCGCTGGATGAAGCAATGTTGTTTAACAAATGTACGGTGAACTCAAGTAGCAGTGATTATATCTACCACTGGAGCAATGGTTTCATGGAAGGAACCGGTGCCAACCAGCGTGTGATAGATTTCATGCTTGAGAACAGAGACCCGCGTGTACGCTTCTGTTATCAAAAGAATGACTGGAACTCCAAGATTGTACAGGAATTCTATGATCAAGGTAAGGAAATTCCGTCTTATATCGAACAGAATGTGGAATATACCACTGATGCCAATGGAAAGAAGACATTTGTGAAATGGATAGGTATGGGCGAGCCGTGGGTACGTTATTATGGCTTACCTGTAGAGTATAACGCTAAGAACAATACAAATCTTTATGGCGAATGGTATGACTATAGCAATAAATATAAGATTACTGACTCTGAAGGACAAAGTGCCAAGACTTACCTTCCGTTCTCCATGTTCCAGCAACAGATGATTATCGGACGTACCTATAATTTCACGATGCCGACACCTCCGGGAGGACCGGTTATTACGAAAAATGAATCTCGTCCATGGTATGGTATGTATGTGGGTGGCGCGGAAGTCAACCTGTATTTGGCAGAATTCAAATTGTTAGGTGCCAATTTGCCGAAGAGTGCCGAAGAGTATTATAACCAAGGACTCCGCCTTTCCGTTCAGGAATATGACAAGGCTGCCGGGTTAAATCAGATTGCATACTATGGCACTACATACGATTATGACCCGAATGAAGTTTCTATTGAACTGAAAGCGGGTGAAATTGACGCCATGATGGCTTCGGAAGATTATCAGTTGACCGGTACACCGGCAGAACAATTGGAGAAAGTATATTTGCAGCAGTTGTTGAACTTCACGCTGTATCCTTATGACCAGTTTGTGACTGCCCGCCGTTCTGGATTGCCGAAATTCAATTCTGCATTCATAAGCCGTGAAAATTACAGTTCGGTTCCTGTTACTGAAATCCCCCGTCGTTTTCAGACAGGTGTTCCTAACGAAACAAGCTTGTTGTATGCAATAGAGAAAGAAGCTTATGCAGTTCAAGGCTATACGGAAAGTGCTGCGGGAGCAACCAATACTACGATATTGAACTCAGAGCGTACTTGGCAAGACAAGGGAGCTCCGCAATGGGGAGAAGGTCCTAAAAATTAATATCGGATATTAATATGAACAGAAGGGGAAGTTGTATTTTTTAGATATGACTTCTCCTTCTTGTCTTTTGGAAATCAGTTGAATCACAAATGTTTTATAATCATGAAAATACGTATATTATTGCTTGGGGTTGTAGCCTTTCTGTCTTTCTCCAATGGCGAGGCACAAAATAAACGGTTGCTGTTGTTTGACAAATATACGAAGGGAACTGTTCTGATGAAGAATCGTGCCAGGACGAATGCTGAACTGAATTTTGACGCTGCCAACAACAACATCATGTTTAAGCAGAATAGGACAGAGATGATTTTGACTAACGCGCACCAGGTAGATACGGTGTACATAGGTGACAGGAAGTTTGTCCCCATAAAGAAGGTATATTTGGAAGCTATATCAACACGGCATGGCGATGTATATGTCCATTGGAACCTTAAGAATGCCTATAAAGGCAAGAAAGGTGCATTCGGCATGACAACGCAAGCCAAAGTGGAAAGCATCAATACGGCGGAATTTCATTATGGTGCTTATGAAAACCAGTATGTGGATGTGTACGAATTGTCGAACCGTAATGAATATTATTTGTTTAAAGGCGACAAGACGATAGTGGTGAAAGACGAGAAATCACTTTTAAAGCACTTCCCTGCACGACAAAGGGAAATAAAGGAATACATCAAGACACAAAATATTGATTTTGCCAAAGTGGATGAAGTCATAAAGTTATTGGAATATTGCATGGGGATGGATTGAGGGTCGCTACAGAGCCTCTGAAAAATTATGCTATAGAGTTGACAGCCTGTTAACGACCAAGCCATTATGAAAGAAGGTGTGTCGTAATACACGATGCGCCTTCTTTTTTTCATTGACTATAAAAATCGATTCATTTTTTTAAGCTGCGATATTTTGAGGATTTGGCACTATAAAATATTTTGTGTAAATGGAAATACGGGATTCAAGTTTGAGTCTCGTATTTTTTATTTTAACGTGAGTTCGATATAAATTCAGAACAATGCAAGTTGCTTGTCTTTGACAA
>CAMWGU010000081.1 GCA_947173895.1 uncultured Bacteroides sp.
GAACTTGGACAAACAGAACCAAAACCTGTTGTGCTACCATTACACCATAGTCCAATCATTTTGTGCTTTCCTTGAAAAGCGATGCAAAGATAGAGTTTTTTGTAATATGCTCCAAATATTTTTGCACTTTTTTTTAGAAATAAAATGCCGAATGTTTAACTTTGCATACAAACTAAAAAAACAGATAGATGAAAAAAATTCTTATTAGCCTTGCTTTAGGCCTTGCAGCAGCAAGCAGTAATGCTGCCATCCCTTTATGGCTACGCGATGTGCAAATCTCGCCCGACGGAACAGAAATTGCATTCTGCTATAAAGGAGACATTTATAAAGTGCCCGCCGGTGGAGGTAGCGCCACCCAACTCACCACACAGGACTCATACGAATGCAGCCCCATCTGGTCGCCCGACGGTAAACAAATAGCTTTTGCCAGCGACCGCAACGGCAACTTTGATGTGTTTGTAATGCCAGCCAACGGAGGAACCGCCCGACGCCTTACCACACATTCGGCTGCCGAAATACCTTCAGCCTTCACCACCGACGGCAAGTATGTCTTGTTCTCGGCCGCCATCCAAGACCCGGCCGAAAGCGCCCTGTTTCCGACATCGGCCATGACAGAATTATATAAAGTGCCCACAGCCGGCGGACGTACAGAGCAAGTATTGGGCACCCCGGCCGAAATGGTATGCTTTGACAAATCAGGAACCAAGTTTCTGTATCAAGACCGCAAAGGATTTGAAGACGAATGGCGCAAACATCACACATCGTCCATCACACGCGACGTATGGCTGTACGACCGGAAAAACGGCACGCACACCAACCTGACCCAACATGCAGGAGAAGACCGCAACCCTGTGTTTGCACCCGACGGACAAACCGTATATTTTCTGAGTGAACGCAACGGAGGTACATTCAACGTATATTCTTTTAATATAAACACACCGGAAACTCTGAAGACAGTCACCACTTTCAAAACACATCCGGTCCGCTTCCTGTCAATGGGCAACAACGGTACCCTCTGTTTTACATACGACGGCGAAATATACACCCAACAACAAGCAGGAAAGCCACAAAAAGTCAATATAGAACTAATTCGTGACGACCAAAATGCAATAGCAGACCTAAAAGCCGGCAGCGGAGCCACTTCGGCCACTGTATCGGCAGACGGAAAACAAATAGCTTTCACCATACGGGGAGAGGTGTTTGTCACTTCCACCGATTATAACACCACCAAGCAAATTACACACACTCCGGCACGCGAAGCGGGAGTTACTTTCTCGCCCGACAACCGCACACTGGCATACGCCAGCGAACGCAACGGAAACTGGGAACTCTATATGGCCAAAATAGCACGCAAGGAAGAAGCCAACTTCCCCAACGCCACCACCATCGAGGAAAAAGTGATCCTGCCTTCGGACAAAATAGAACGCACCTATCCGCAGTTCTCGCCCGACGGAAAGGAACTGGCATTCATAGAAGACCGTAACCGGCTGATGGTACTCAATCTGGAAACTCAGAAAGTACGCCAGATTACCGACGGATCGACCTGGTTCAACACCGGAGGCGGATTTGAATACGCATGGTCGCCCGATGGCAAATGGTTCACTTTGGTATTTATCGGCAACCGGCACGATCCTTACTCCGACATAGGACTGGTCAGCGCACAAGGAGGAGAAATTGTCAACCTGACCCGTAGCGGCTACACCAGCAGATCGCCCCGCTGGGTGATGGACGGCAACGCCATCTTGTTTGCCACCGAGCGGTATGGCATGCGCGCCCATGCCTCATGGGGATCGCAAGACGACGTGATGCTGGTATTCATGAACCAAGACGCATACGACAAGTTCCGACTGAGCAAGGAAGACTACGAACTGCAAAAAGAACTGGAAAAGGAACAGAAAAAGACCACCGAAACCCCCAAGAACGATAAAAAGAAAGACAACGGAAAAGAAGAAAAGTCCGAAGAAACAAAAGAGGAAAAAAGAAAAGACATCTTGGTGGAACTGAACCACATAGAGGATCGGATTGTACGTCTGACCCCCAATTCTTCTAACCTGGGCAGTGCCATCATCACCAAAAACGGAGAAACATTGTATTACCTGTCGGCCTTTGAAGGAGGATATGACCTGTGGAAAACAGACCTGCGTAAGAAAAGCACCAAACTGCTCCACAAGATGGATGCCGGATGGACCCACATAGAAATGGACAAAGAAGGAAAAAACCTGTTCCTGCTAGGTGGAAAAAGTATGCAGAAAATGAGTGTCGACGCCGAAAGCCTGAAACCCATCAGCTATCAGGCCCACATGAAAATGAACCTCGCAGCCGAACGCGAATATATGTTCAACCATGTGTACAAGCAAGAACAAAAACGCTTTTATAACCTGAACATGCACGGAGTGGACTGGAATGCCATGACGGCCGCCTACCGCAAATTCCTGCCACACATCGACAATAATTACGATTTTGCCGAACTACTGAGCGAATACCTGGGCGAACTGAACGTATCACACACCGGAGGAAGATTCCGCCCGCGCCTGCAAGGAGAAACCACCGCCGCATTAGGATTGCTGTACGACTGGAACCACGAAGGCAAAGGACTGCTGATTGCGGAAGTGGTGGAAAAAGGCCCCTTCGACCATGCACGCTCCAAAGTGAAAGCTGGAGACCTTATCGAAAAAATAGACGGACAGGAGATTACTGCCGAAACCGACCAAGCTGCTCTGCTGAACGGCAAAACCGGAAAGAAAACACTGATATCGCTCTACCGCCCCCAAACCAAAGAACGCTGGGAAGAAGTGGTGCTTCCGGTGGGCAACGGAGCCATGAACAGTTTGCTATACGACCGATGGGTGAAGCAACGGGCTGCTGATGTAGACAAATGGTCGAACGGCCGACTGGGATACGTACACATCGAATCAATGGGAGACGACAGCTTCCGCTCCGTCTACTCGGACATTCTGGGTAAATACAACAACCGGGAAGGAATTGTCATCGACACCCGCTTCAATGGCGGAGGACGACTGCACGAAGATATTGAAATCTTATTTAGCGGACAGAAATACTTTACACAGGTGGTACGCGGACGAGAAGCTTGCGACATGCCCAGCCGCCGATGGAACAAACCTTCCATCATGGTGCAATGTGAAGCCAACTATAGTAACGCACACGGCACCCCATGGGTATACAGCCACAGAAAACTGGGCAAACTGGTAGGTATGCCCGTACCGGGAACCATGACCAGCGTGTCTTGGGAAACCTTGCAGGATCCGACACTGGTATTTGGCATTCCCGTCATCGGTTACCGGCTGCCGGACGGAAGCTATCTGGAAAATTCACAACTGGAACCGGACATCAAAGTAGCCAATGCACCCGAAACCATAGTGAAGGGAGAAGACACGCAACTGAAAGCAGCAGTAAACGAACTGCTGAAAGAAATAGACGGGAAATAAGGCTTTGAACAACCCTACATAGGAATAGGCAAACCCCAAAGAGCCGTATCCATTCTGCTTCGTTCGCAGAAAAGGATACGGCTTTTCTCTATTCTTTAATAATTATTCTTCTTCACCTCAAAATAAGCCTGCGAATGCAAACATGCCGGACAGGTGTCAGGCGCCTCCGTACCCACATGGACATAGCCACAATTGCGGCACTGCCATACCGTTTCTTCCGCTTTTCGAAATACGGTACCTTCTTCTACATTTTTCAACAAAGCCCGGTATCTCTCCTCATGCCCTTTCTCGGCCTCGGCTATTTTGCGATACATGGTAGCAATGGCAGGAAAACCTTCCTGCTCGGCCACATCGGCAAAGTGGGGATAGTCCATACTCCATTCTTCATGTTCGCCGGCAGCGGCAGCCTTCAAATTATCCATAGTGGTACCAATCATTCCGGCCGGATAACCGGCTGTGATCTCCACTTTGCCACCCTCCAACCATTTAAACATGCGTTTGGCATGCTCCTTCTCCTGATCGGCCGTTTCCATAAAGATGGCGGCAATCTGTTCGTATCCTTCTTTCTTCGCCGCACTAGCAAAGTAAGTATAACGCATTCTGGCCTGTGACTCGCCGGCAAACGAAGTCAGCAAGTTTTTTTCTGTCTGTGTACCTTTTACGCTTTTATCCATAATCACTCTCAATTTTTTTATTAATCAAATTCTATTTTACATGAAAAATATCTCATGTACATAATAAGAACAAGGCTACAACAAAAAAGTTCAAAAGAAGCAATGGTTTTTCGATATACAAATACAGCCTCAATTTATTGGCTATACACAAAGATGATAAACCACAAATTTATATCACCTATTTATATCGGTTCATTTGATAAAACAATAGTGATGAACCTAAAATATCTCTTTGATGTTTTTTTTTTTCATTGTTACTATGTATTATTTTAATATATTTGCAATTAATTTCTAACGTGGCATACACTGGGTATTCACTCAGTCTCCCTTAAAAAGGGATAATTGTTATATCCAAAATATGCAACTTAATATTTACTTAATTAAAACTTTTCAAATTACAACTTATGCATCAACAAAAAAACAGTACAAATGCACAATGAAAATGGAAAGATTCAACCTGAATCTGCCCCATTTCTTAAAAAGTGCATGCCTTACTTTATGTTTAGTAAGTTATGGTGGAACTGCTATTTATGCAGTACCAACCTATGCGGAACATACCACGCTAACTACTAGCATGAACAATCAAACCGAAAAAGATGTTTTCAACATTGCTCCCCAACAAACAAAGAAAATCACCTTAACCGGTAACGTAAAAGATACAACCGGCGAGCCATTGATCGGAGTAAACGTAACAGTAAAAGGAACCGCAGTCGGTAGCATAACAGATGCTGACGGTAACTTTTCCATTTCTAATATAGATTCCAATGCAATTATCAGCATTTCTTATATTGGCTATAAAACACAAGAAATCAAACTAAATGGTAAAACTACGATCAATGTCACATTAAATGAAGACCACGAGGTGTTGGAGGAAGTGGTAGTTATTGGTTATGGTACACAAAAAAAGGTGGATTTGTCTGGAGCTGTTGCAACCGTATCAACCAAGGTATTAGAAAACAGACCGGTACTAACGGTAGGACAAGCCCTACAAGGTTCGGTAGCTAACCTAAATGTATCTATCGGAAGTGGACAAGCTACAGATTCACCTAGCTTCAACATTCGTGGTACAACCTCTATCAATGGTGGTGATCCGCTGGTAGTTATTGACGGAGTTGTATCTTCGGCTGCAGAGTTGAACCGTATGAACCCAACTGATATCGGTTCTATCTCTGTTTTAAAAGATGCCGCTTCAGCTGCCATTTACGGTTCGCGTGCTGCTTTTGGTGTCATCTTAGTAACAACAAAGACCGCCGGATAAGAAAAACTTACAGTCAATTACAACAATAATTTCGGCATGCGTAAGTTGATAGGCATGGCAGATGTTATCACCGATCCCTATCTGGTAGCATCTACTCGTAACACAATGTCTTATCCTTGGTACAACCTTTACAATGAAGAACAATTAGCGTATGCCAAGAAAGTATCGGAAGACCCGAGTACTTCTCCTTATTATCTAAACCAAGATGGTACTTATTCTTATTTCGGCAGCACAGATTGGTTTAATGAGGCATATAAAAATTTGGCATTCTCTACCAACCATACGATAGATGTTTCTGGTAAGACTGAGCGTGTGAATTACTTCTTCTCAGCCAATTACAACTTCCAAGACGGTATGGTGAAATATGGAACAGATAAATATAACCGTTACAATGTACGTTCCAAAATAGATTTCAAAGTGACTGATTGGTGGACATTCGGTAACAATACCAGCTTTGTTAATTCAGATTACAATTCTCCGAACTATTTGGGAAGTTCTTACTATTGGGAAGTAAACCGTATTAATCCATTGGATGTGATATATAATCCGGATGGTTCTTGGACAAAGGCAGGTAGTAGTGTTTTTGGCCGTTTGATAAACGGTGGTCGTTGGAACCAGCAGAAAATGACATTATCAACTCAGTTTACTACCAAGATTGACATTATCAAAGACATTCTTTTTGTCAACGCTTCGTTCAATTATACAACAAATAAAAATGCCGAAGAAGGATATTCCTTACCAGTTGATTACTATGACGGTCCAGATAGACCGGCAAAACAGCAAGATCCTATAACCCAAGCTTATCTGAATCGAACCAATGCCCGTACGCTTACATTTGATGCATACGCCACTTTTCACAAGATATTCAAAGAAAAACATGATTTTACGGCAATGATCGGTTTCAACCAAGAAAACTGGCGAGAGAATTATACTTCTGCAAGTCGTAAAGAATTAATTTCTAATTCCTTGCCAACTTTGGGATTGGCTTCGGGTGATATGAATGTAGGACAGAGTATCTATACGTTAGCAATGCGAAGTGTATTCGGCCGTTTAAATTATACATTCAACAATAAGTATATCGTGGCTTTCAATGGTCGTTACGATGGAACTTCTCGTTTCCCACACGATGACCGCTATGTATTCAGCCCGTCTGGTTCTGTGGCCTGGGTACTGTCGGAAGAAAAATTCTTTGAACCTTTACGTAATCAGATCGATTTCTTGAAATTCCGCTTCTCTTATGGTAGTTTGGGCAATCAAGACTTAAGAAATAACTATTATGCTTATCTTGCCACAATGGGATCCGGCAAAATTTCACAAATATTAAATGGCAAACAACCAATAGGTGTTACTGCACCCGGATTGGTTTCCGGTAGCTTGACATGGGAAAAAGTAACCACAGCCGACTGGGGTATGGACATTACTCTGTTTGACAATCGCTTGTCGGCAACAGTCGATGGATATATCCGCCGTACAAAGAATATGTTGACTGCTGGCGCAGAGTTACCCAATGTTTTAGGAGCCAATGAACCTTTGGAAAATGCAGCCGACTTGAAAACAACTGGTTGGGATTTGACAATTAGCTGGAGAGATAAATTCGACTTGGCAGGTAAACCGTTGAACTATGGAGTTAGCTTCAATATCGGTGACAGTCGTTCTTGGATTACCAAATTTGTGAATGACTCAGGCTCTTTAGACAGTTATTATGAAGGTTGGGAAATAGGATCTATCTGGGGATTGGAAACTGAAGGTTTCTTCACTTCTCAGGAAGATATTGATAACCATGCCGACCAGACACAGGTAACCTCTTATCCCGGTACGCGTCCTATTGCTCCAGGTGACTTAAAGTTTAAAGATTTAAATGGTGATGGTAAGATTGATAGAGGTGCATGGACTATCGACGACCATGGCGATTATAAGATTATCGGTAACAGCCGTGCCCGTTACGGATTCGGTTTCAATTTGAATGGCGATTGGAACGGTTTCGACTTGAGTTTGTTCGTACAAGGTGTTTTGAAGAAGAATTATAGCCCAAGTGGTGACTTGTATTTCTGGGGTATTTATGCACAGCCTTGGACAAATATCACATACGGTAATTATTACGACCGTTGGACGGAAGAAAATCCAAGCCAAGATGCTTATTTCCCTCGTTTCAAATCGTATGTAGCAGAAGGTGGAGCAGAAGCTGCTCTTACTCAAACTCGTTATTTGCAGAATGCAGCATATGCCCGTCTGAAGAACTTAACATTTGGTTATACTTTGCCAAAAAAATGGACGGAGAAAGCCAATATCCAACGTCTACGTATATTCTTCTCCGGTGATAATTTGTGTGAGATCACTGGTTTGTATAAGCACTATAAACTAGATCCGGAATGTTTAGGTGGTCAGATGTATCCGTTGCAACGTTCTTATTCATTTGGCTTAAATGTTACGTTTTAATTGATGAAAATTATGATTATGAATAAAAATATGATAAAAATAGCTGCGATAGGATTCGTCAGCATAGTAGGATTAAGCGGATGTAACGATTCGTTTATGGACAAATATTCAGAAACATCTATTACGGAAGATGGTTATTTCAAGACACCTGGTGATTTGGAAATTTATACCAATAGCATGTATGGGTATATTTCTTCCAATTATTGGGATGTTGCCTCTGACAATGTGATGTATACAGAAGAAGCCAGTATCTATTCAAAAATGCGCGGCGAGTTAAATCCTGATAATGCAGGAACATGGAGTTGGGGAAATATCCGGAATGTCAATTTCATGCTGGCAAGAACCGGTAATGTAACAGGTGATGCGACTGAAATTAATCACTATATCGGCTTGGCTCGTATGTTCCGTGCGAAGTTGTATTACGATAAAGTATTGTCTTATTCGGATGTACCCTGGTATAGCCGTGATTTGCAGACTACGGATACAGAAGAGCTGTTTAAGCCACAAGATTCACGTGCATTGGTGGTTGATTCCATCATGGCCGATTTGGATTTTGCAGTAAATAACATGAAAGACGAAAGCGGTGCTCAGACACGCTGGTATAGAAATGGCGCACTGGCCATGCAAGCACGTATCGCCTTGTCTGAAGGTTGTTGGCGCAAGTACCATCCAGAATTGGAGTTGAACGATGCCGACCATTTCTTCCGCATAGCTGCCAATGCCTGCCAGACAATCATGAATACGGGATATTATGAACTGGCAAGCGGCGAGGGAGCTTATGCTGCTTTGTTTAATAGCTTGGATCTTTCTTCCAACAAGGAAATGATTATATACGAAGATTATAGCAATGAACTGGGACGTAAGCATGGTGCCGGTGCTCGTTTTGACTGGACCACCGGTTTGTCTCGCGATTTAATGGAAGATTATTATGCCATCAAAAACGGCAAAGCCATACGTTTCCAAGATGTACCAGGATATGATAAGAAGACTTTCCTAGAAGTCTTCGATAACCGCGATCCACGCTTGGGACAAACATTTATGACACCTGGATTCATTCGTCCAGGCTCAACCGAACCGCATCGCCAGAAAATAGCAATCGGCGGTTATCCGCAAGTAAAGTTCTCTCCAGGTACATTTGACCAGTTGGAATGGGATAAAGCCTATACCGATCTGCCGTTGATTCGATATGCAGAGGTGTTGTTAATGTATGCAGAAGCCAAAGCAGAGTTAGGAGAAATGACTCAAGACGATGTCGATCGATCAATCAACCTATTGAGAGACCGTGCCGGTGTACCTCGGGCCACATTGGCAGAGTGGATGGCAAATATTGACCCGGTACAAGCAAACCGCTATCCAAATGTTTCTTCTTTACAGAAAGGAGCTATCTTGGAAGTACGTCGTGAAAGACGTATCGAATTAGCTTGCGAAGGATTCCGTTACGCCGATTTGATGCGTTGGGGTGCCGGAAAATTAATGGAAAAAGCTCCGGAAGGCATGTATATTGATAAATTAGGATATATTGATCTGACCGGTGATGGAGAACCAGATTATGCAGTAGTGGCAACACAGGCAGATGCTAATGCAATTCCACAGGCAGATAAAGAAAAATACAAATTAAATGTAGAAGTTCTGGATGGAAACACATTTGAATTGACCGGTGGTGATAAAGGATATATTCGTTTAGTTGCTCAGGTAAACAGATGGAATTTCATTGAACCGAAATATTATTATAGTCCGATATCTACTAAAGATATTGTATTGAA
Organism: uncultured Bacteroides sp.; assembly: GCA_947173895.1. Lineage (GTDB taxonomy): Bacteria > Bacteroidota > Bacteroidia > Bacteroidales > Bacteroidaceae > Phocaeicola. The sequence continues at coordinate 9,578 of CAMWGU010000081.1, forward strand.
TAAAAATTTAGTTCAAAACAAATATTGGACTAAATAATAAAACAAACATTAGGAATATTATAAAAGAGGATACTTCAAATATAATGACCCGTTATTTTTTGATATCCTCTTTTTATTTTTATCGCATATATTACTCTCGTTAGCGGAATTACTATGTTTATTTACCCTTACAACATAAGCGACTGCGTTGAAAATAGCTTGCTGAAAAAGTGTCCTTCTAAAAAGAATTTAATTGCAATAATATCTTAATTTATAGCTAATTTTTCTGTAATTTTGCATCCTGTTTTAAAATCATAGCATAAAAATATATCGCAAATGAAAGCATTTGAATTCAAACCGAAGCTCTTCACCACTCTGCAAAACTATTCCAAAGAGAGCTTCATGGCCGACCTAATGGCCGGAATCATCGTAGGTATTGTAGCTCTTCCACTAGCCATTGCATTTGGTATTGCCTCGGGAGTCTCTCCGGAAAAAGGTATCATCACTGCCATTGTTGCAGGATTTATCATATCCCTGCTAGGAGGAAGCAAAGTGCAAATAGGCGGGCCCACCGGAGCATTTATCGTAATCATCTACGGCATTATCCAGGAATACGGCATCAGCGGACTGACTGTGGCCACCCTTATGGCAGGAGTACTCCTGGTTCTGCTAGGTGTATTCAAGCTGGGAGCCGTCATCAAGTTCATTCCTTATCCCATCATCGTAGGCTTTACCAGCGGTATTGCCGTAACCATCTTCACGACACAGATTGCCGATATCTTCGGACTTGACTTCGGAGGCGAGAAAGTGCCGGGAGACTTCATCGGCAAATGGCTTGTTTATTTCCGTCATTTCGACACCGTAAACTGGTGGAATGCCATAGTCAGTATGGCCAGCGTCCTGATTATCGCCCTGACCCCCAAGTTCTCGAAAAAGATTCCCGGATCGCTGATTGCCATCATCGTGGTAACCATCGGCGTATACCTGATGAAGACCTATGGCGGAATCACCTGCATCGACACCATCGGCGACCGCTTCACCATCCAGTCACAATTGCCGGACGCAGTAGTACCCGAACTGAACTGGGAGGCTGTCAAGAACCTATTCCCCGTTGCCATCACCATTGCTGTATTGGGAGCCATCGAATCGCTACTTTCCGCTGCTGTAGCCGACGGTGTCATCGGTGATCGCCACGACTCAAATACCGAACTGATAGCACAGGGTGCAGCCAACATCATCGCCCCGCTGTTCGGAGGTATCCCCGCCACAGGTGCCATAGCACGTACCATGACCAATATCAACAACGGCGGAAAGACACCGGTTGCCGGCATCATCCATGCCCTTGTCCTGTTGCTCATCTTGTTATTCCTGATGCCTCTAGCACAATACATTCCGATGGCCTGCCTGGCAGGTGTATTGGTGATTGTATCGTACAACATGAGCGGCTGGCGCACCTTCAAAACCCTGCTGAAAAATCCGAAATCGGATGTCACCGTCCTGCTGATCACTTTCTTCCTGACCGTTATCTTCGACCTGACTGTAGCTATCGAAGTCGGACTGCTCATCGCCTGCGTATTGTTCATGAAACGTGTCATGGAAACCACTGAAATATCAGTTATCAAAAATGAAATCGATCCCAACAACGAATCCGATCTGGAAGTGCACGAAGAGCACCTCATGGTTCCCAAAGGCGTGGAAGTATATGAAATCAACGGTCCGTATTTCTTCGGCATCGCCACCAAGTTTGAAGAAATCATGTCCGAACTGGGCGACCGTCCCAAAGTGCGCATCGTGCGTATGCGTAAAGTACCGTTCATCGATTCGACCGGCATCCACAACCTGACCAATCTCTGCACTATGTCGAAGAAAGAAAACATCCAGATTGTGCTTTCGGGAGTCAATGAAAAAGTACATCAAATACTGGAGAAATCTGGATTCAACGAATTGCTGGGAAAAGAAAATATCTGTCCCAACATCAACGTAGCGCTGGAAAAGGCCAAAGCCATCATCGAGAAATAAGCCAACAAACGGACAGGCCATCCCGAAAGTAAGATAGCTGTTTGTTTGAATATGAGATAGACCGGGTTCCGGCTGTCCGACAAAATATATAAATTACTGGTATTTTGCAGCAGGAACAAGAGTAATTATAAAGGCTGAATTCCCTGGCAAGGAATTCAGCCTAATTCTTTAATTTAGAAAAACATCCAACAGGCCCCATAACCCTACAGCTCTGCAATTTCTTCAGAAGAAAGCCCTGTTGCTTTGATAATCTCTTCGATGGATAAGTTCATGGATTTCAGATTGCGGGCTACTGTGACAATGCCTTCGGCCCGCCCTTCGGCCCGTCCTTCAGCCAATCCTTCCAATTTGGCACCGTCCAATACACCATTCTGTATCATGATGGCATTGATGTGTTCATCATAGGCATGCCTTTCCTCAGGAGTCATATTATAATACTTGAGCTTTTCCCGCGCTTCGGACAATCCCGGTGCCTTTGCCTCAGGCGGAATCTCTCCCGTCTTGAAATAGCTGATCCATTCCTCCAAAGGGGTTTTGGCCACCTTGTTGAACTCGTTTACGCGGATCAAGTAATATTCCGGGAATATCTCTTTGGGAAGTTTCCGGATGATGGCATTCTCCTGCTTGGCGGTTACCTGTAGCCGGTCACCTGTGTGCACTCCAATAAAATGATTCTGGCCGTGATAAAGATAATCAGTACCCTTGCCGATGTCGAAATAAAGGATGCTGATGGAGTATATCTTCTTCACCTCGCTATAGCAGTTGCCCAACGAGATATGTTCGGTAATAGCCTTGGCCACCCCGTACAAGATGCGTTCCAGATAATACAGTTCACGCGTGTTCTGTATCTCCACGATGATGATGTCCCCCCGGCTGTTCCGGGCCTTGATGTCTACCCGGTTGAATTTATCGTCGGCACTCTGCTGGTTGCTCTCGCTCTCCAGAATCTCCACTATGCGGACCGGTTCGTCCAGCAATACGGTGATCAGTCCTTCCAACACACCGAAATTGGCCTTGTCGCGAAGCATGCGCTTCATCGCCCAGTCGAAACGTATATACCTGTCTTTTTCCATCTTAGTTTGTTTTATAATGAGTTTGATTTAAAAGCCGTTTGCCGGCAGTTGAACGGATTCGTATTTAATACGACACCGAAACCGGAATGCCTGCTTCCTTCACCAACGCTCCTATTCTATCCAATTCCTCACGAGTGGCTTTTTCCAAATCCGGACCGGGTGTTTCACGGTCGATGGTGTAAATCATCACTTGGCGAGGGGCAATCTCTTTCACCGTCTCCAGCCAAGGTAGCACATAGCGATCCGTCGTGTTATTCACATCCTGTCCCCGATAACTCCCTTTCATAAACAGGGTCTGAATGATCAGCCTGCCCCGGAAGGCTTTCATCCCTTCTATAATTTTCCGCACGTCATAGTGTCCGGCCGGACGATCTGTCAGGCAAATATAGTCCGCATCAACGGTATCCAGTTTCAAGATATTGTTATCTACCTTGTTCAATGCATCGAATACTTCCGGCTTGTGGATGAACGTGGAATTACTCAATACACTAATCTTCGCCTGTGGGAAAAACCTGTCGCGCAAGGCCAGCGTATCCGCTATGATGCCGGCAAACTGAGGATGCGCGGTCGGCTCGCCATTGCCGGCAAAAGTCAGCACATCCGGCCGGGGACCATTTTGCCGCATATCAATCAAGCGGGCTTCCAACGCTTCACAAACCTGCTCGCGCAAAGGCAATTTTTTCTTTGGCCGATGCTCTTCATTAAAACCGCATTCGCAATAAATGCAATCGAACGTACAGAACTTGCCATCTTCAGGAAGAAGATTGATTCCTAAAGACACCCCCAAGCGACGGCTATGCACCGGCCCGAAAATGGGAGATGGATAAATAATGGTTGACATAGTTACTTTTTTCCGTTTACAACGATACAAAAATACAGAATGTTTTTCAGAAAAGCCACCTTTCTGACCTATTAATTTACACGTACGTATACAGTCGCGAAGGCTCACACGTACGTACGTGTTTTACAACGCGATAATGCCTGCCATTCTTCACATTTTTTTAATAAAAACGTCACAATCCGTAACTATTCAGCGGACACACTGAGATATTCGCCGTTCAGAAAAGGGCAAGTAT
>CAMWGU010000082.1 GCA_947173895.1 uncultured Bacteroides sp.
ACGACCCCGAGATTACAAATCACGTGCTCTGGCCAACTGAGCTAAAGAGGCATTTGTTTTATTAATCGGGTGCAAAGGTAGGAATATATTTTGAAATAGCAAATGTTTTATTCCAAAAATGAAAGAACTGTGATGTATTTTTTCCTGTTTTCTGCTTAGCCGAGGATGGAATGGCTGCTATTGTTTCAGTTTTAAGCTATCTGGCTGGCGGTTTCGGTGGTCGAAGTGTTCGCTCTAGGGATGATTATTGTAATTTATTTGTATAAACATCAGTGTGTTCGCCAATGATTTTTTTACCTTTGCAACTTATTATTTCATCATATACATTTTAATTGTTTTATAATCATGATTGATGATATTTTGGAATTCAACAAGAAATTTGTTGAGAGTAAGGGATATGAGAAGTATATCACAAATAAATATCCCGACAAGAAGATAGCCATTCTTTCTTGCATGGACACTCGGTTGACTGAATTGCTGCCGGCTGCTTTGGGCATAAGGAATGGCGATGTGAAGATTATCAAGAATGCGGGCGGAGTCATCTCGCATCCGTTTGGCAGTGTGATTCGCAGCCTGCTGGTAGCTATTTATGAGTTAGGAGTGGAGGAAGTAATGGTCATTGCTCATTCCGACTGTGGCGCCTGTCACATGAATAGCCAAGAAATGATAGGGCACATGAAGGCTCGTGGTGTCAAACAGGAGACCATCGACATGATTCGTTTCTGTGGAGTGGACTTCAGTGCATGGCTGGATGGCTTTGAAGATACAGAACGGTCGGTAAAGGGGACTGTCAAGGCTATTATGGAGCATCCGTTGATTCCGGATGATATTGTGGTCAGTGGATTTATTATCGATTCGGTGACGGGAGAACTGTCTCGTGTGTAAACCGCTGTTCGGCCAATCACCTGTTTCCTCCGGTTGCAAAGTCTGGTGTTGGGGGGATGAGGCGAATATTAGTTGGAGAAAAATAGTTTTTATTCATCGTTGATAAAGAAAGAGCCGTTTCAGCTCTACATTGGAAAGTTGAAACGGCTCTTTCTTTGTTGATTTACAATTTGTAACGTTCAGTAGCGTTCAGCTTGTTTTCTGCTCGCCTGTCGTTTTATTTCTGATGAATCTTGAGGTTTGTAACCTTACTTTTAAAGTCGCCCGATTTCTCTAAGGGGAACACTAGTGTGCGTACATAGTTCATCGAATCTTTTCCGGCATTGAAATACTTACGCGTGATGTCCTTGTTTTCTATTAGTTTATCGTTGATAAACAGTCGAGTGGACACACTGTCGCCTTCTACTTTCACTCGTATCTTTTCATTCTTCACACTGTAATGGAATGTGTTCAGGTAACCGTCGCGTGCATATCCTATCAGGCCGCTCACGGGGTCGGAGAGATAGAACACAGCATCGGGCGATCGAAACAGTTCCGTTCCCCGTTTCTCCGGTTTGCCGTCCAGGTCGAAGCACACTTGGTAAGTGTTTCCCACTTCGCGGTGGGGAAGGGTCTGATTGGGTGTCACAGATGCCTGTTGGTACACCATTCCTGGTTTTTTCCCGATTCGGCCGCTTTGGTTCACTCCGGGTGCTTCGCTCAGGTTCTTTCTTTGTACGTTGAATTCGGCATAAGGCATGCCGGTATTCTTTCCGGTCCACATTTTTACGGCCAGTGTCTGCATGGCTGGAAATGTCCGGTTGTGTATATCTTTGGTAGAGATACCGTTTCCGGCATGGTCGTTCCACACGGCAAACATGCCTCCCAGCACAGCAGGATGTTTTTCTTCAAATACGGCTTTTCCGATTTGAACCGGAGTCCAGTTTTCGTATAGGTACCTAGTGTTCAGGTAGTCATAATAATAACCGGCTGCAGGAACGATGTATAGCAGTCCGTCGGGGATACTTATCAGCTGGTATCCTTGTTTTATCATTTCTGCCGGGTCGGCATATCCGTTATACCATGCGCTCATAATCACGTTTTCCGATTTTACAGGCGTGTCGCCTTTGGCGTGGGTCAGTGCTCCCCATACGCATGCCTGCTTGCCAAAACTTTCCACATAACGGATGCAATGATCGGTGAAATAGCGGAATTTCTCTACTACTTCTTGATCTTTGTTTGAGTATTCGTCCGTTCCCACATGGACGCGTTTGCCTCGGAATACGGGTTCGTCTCCCTCCAAGTATTCTTTAAAAAGTCCGTCCACAAAACGGTAAGTTTCCGGGTTGAACAGATCCAGATGGTCCATGCCATACTTCTGGCTTCCTATCTCTGGTTTGTATTGTGTGAATGCCAGTGAGTGTGCCGGCATGTCTATTTCGGGAATAATGTCCACAAAGTGTGCTTCTGCCAGTTTCTGTAAGTCGATGAATTCCTGTTTGGTGTAAAATCCGTCCTGTGCGGTCAGTCCCGGATAGGTGTCCGACTCCAGGCGGAAAGCCGAATAGGTTTTGGCGAAATCCCAGTTGTAGAAACGATGGAATGCGTTGTCGTTCAGATGGATTTGGAAGGTGTTCATCTTGTAGTAGGACATGATGCGTACATAATCTTGCAGGAATGTCAACGGAATGAATTTGCGTCCGCAGTCTAGCATGAATCCTCTCACCGCATAGTCGGGATAATCCTTGATTTGTCCGCATGGCAGTGAGCGTTCTTCGTTTTGTTCAGCCATTTGTAGCAGAGAGCGGGTGGCCCAATAAACGCCGATTGTTTCGGGAGCGGTGATAACAAGTTGTTTCCCTATATTAATATGGTATCCTTCGCCGGGCATCTTGTTGTCTTTCCGGATGCGGAGTACGATGTCTCCGTCTGTTGCTTTTCCGTGGTCTACGGCCAGCTGTATCCCGAACATGGTCCGATAATCTTCGGACAGGGCTTTGGCCACGCGTTTCAGTCCGTCATGATTCTCGGGACATACGATACGTGTTTGTGCATTGAGTGTGAATGTACCTTGTCCCCCTTTCCATTCTTTCAGTTCCGGGATGACAAAAGGTTTGTCGTTTTGTGCCATGGCTGTAACCATTACGCTGAATAGAATTAGGATAGCAAGTGCGATGTTTTTGTTTCTCATTATCATTTTTGTTTTTTATGGGGTTAATAGTTTGAAGTACAAAAATAGGAAGAATTTGCGATATTATGGTATGGTTTTGGATAATAAAGTGAGAGAACTGTCGTGGAGGAGTGTTAGTGGATGAATACGACAAGCTTGTTCTTGCTTTTCAGGAATACGAAAACGGTAGTATTATTCTGGTACGGTGGTTGTCTTGAACTTGTCAGCGTGCGAAAGCGAAATTAAAAGTATATTATACTATTTTTAATGTTTGTGTCGTAACTTTATAAAAAGTTTCTATATTTGCACCGCTGATTTGGTAGATAAATGCAATATAAGTTTTAAAGTGACTTATTTTATTCGGTATTTATCTGGTTATTAAAGAATAATTATTAATATAAACCTTTTGCTAATTTTATGAAGATTAGAAAATTAACCCAAACAGGGAAGTACACATTATTAGCGGGTGTACTTGGGATGACTACCGTCCCATCGTTTGCCCTTCCCACGGATGTGGTGGATTTGTTGCCTGCCATTGCGCAGCAGACTACAAAAATCAAAGGTAAGATTCTGGATGCCAAGAACGGTGAGCCAATTATTGGTGCCAACGTGTTGGTGAAAGGCACTACCAATGGTACTATCACTAACTTTGACGGTGAATACGAATTGGATGCACCAGTAGGAGCAACCCTTGTCATATCTTATATCGGATATAAGAATATGGAGACGAAAGCTGTGGCTGGGATGCAGTCTATCAAGTTGGAGGAAGACAGCGAAACACTGGACGAAGTGGTGGTAGTAGGTTATTCTACCCAGCGCAAGGAAAGTTTGACGGGGTCTATGCAGAATCTGAAGAGTGATAAGTTGAAAGATGTAACCAGCCCTTCGGTAGAAAATTTGTTGAATGGTAAGGCTCCAGGCGTATATGTGGCTCCGGGTTCAGGCCAGCCGGGTTCCAATGGTGCTGTAGTGATTCGTGGACAGGCCACTCTTAGTGGTTCTACAGCTCCGCTGTGGGTAGTGGACGGTGTGATTGTGGGTAACGAAGCGGGACAGTTGAATCCTGCGGATATCGAAAGCATGACCATCCTGAAAGATGCGGCTTCTACCGCTATCTATGGTTCGGAAGGTGCCAATGGTGTTATCGTGGTTACTACCAAGAGTGCCCGTGCCGAAAAAATGACTATCAACCTTTCGGCTAAAATGGGTATCAGCACGCTGAGCAAAGGAAATATGGAAATGATGAATGGACAGGAATTCTACGATTACTATGCGGCTTTCCAAAATGCAGATGCAATCAAGTTTACCCGCTGGAATCCGGAATTGCGTAACTCTAATTTCGATTGGTGGGACTTGGCTAAACAAACGGGATTCACTCAAGATTATAATTTCACGATGCAAGGAGGAAGCGAAAAATTGCAGTCCTTCCTTTCATTGGGTTATTATGATGAAGAAGGTGCCGTGAAGGGGTATGACTACAGCCGTTACAGTTTCCGTTTCAAAACCACTTACAAGCCATTTGACTGGTTGACCATCCGACCTTCGTTGAGCGGGTCGCGTCGTGATACGGAAGACCGTCAGTATTCGGTGAACGCGATGTACTCCATGTTGCCGTGGGATAGTCCTTACGACTCGGAAGGCAATTTGGTACCTAATTATTATAAGGGTTGGGTGAACAGTAAAGGCACCAATTATTTGTATGACTTGCAGTGTGGAGACCATACCGATAACCGTTTCTATGAATTTTCCGGAAGTTTCGACTTTGACATTAAATTTACGGATTGGTTGACATTCTCTTCTTCCAATAACTATCGTTACAGCAATGAAGACCAGCATGGATATACAGATCCGCTTTCTAGTGGTGGCGAAAGTGTGCAAGGGCGTATCACTGAATGGCGTCAAGACTGGACACGCCGTTATACCAGTCAGATTTTACGTTTTAACAAAGCGTTTGGTAAACACTCGGTAAACGGTTTGTTGGCATACGAATTCAATGATTATCAAATGAACTATATTGATGTTTACGGAACAGGGTTTGTTTCCGGATTTGAGGAACTGTCTGTAGTGGCACTTCCCGAACGTACTAAAGGATATCGTGCCGAATGGGCGAAACAGTCTTATTTTACCCAATGGAAATATACCTATGACAATAAGTATCTGGCAGAACTGTCACTTCGTCGTGATGGACGTTCCAATTTTGGAGACAATTCAAAATATGGTAATTTCTTCTCGGTAAGTGCCGGTTGGAACATCAATCATGAAAATTGGTTCAATGTGGACTGGGTGGATAATTTGAAATTGCGTGCCTCGTATGGTTCTATTGGTAATGTTCCTACTTCGCTTTATCCTCAGTATGACTTATATAATGTTGGTGGTATCAGTTATGACGGTGTGCCGGGTGCATTGATCAGTCAGATTGGTAACAAGGATTTAACTTGGGAAAAGACGTTCACCACCGGTATTGGATTGGACGCTTCTTTCTTCCAAAATCGCTTGCACTTTACGTTTGACTATTACATCAAGGATACAGACAACATCCTTTATAAGGTGCCCGTAACTGGTCTGACAGGTGTAACCAGCGTATGGAGAAACATTGGTGAAATGCGCAATATGGGTTATGAGTTCTCAATCGGGGGTGATATCATTCGTACGAAAGATTTGACTTGGAATGTGGAACTTAATTTGGGACACAACGGCAATGAACTGAAAAATTTGTATAAACAGTTGGATGAAAACGGTAACTATGTAGTGAAACCGGTGATTATTGATGACGGAACGACTACTGCCGGTTCTGCACAGCGTATTCTTGAAATAGGCGAGCCTGTGGATACGTATTATCTGAAAGAATGGGCGGGTGTCAATCCGGATAATGGTGCTCCGATGTGGTACATGGATGACGAAAACGGTAAGAAGGTGACAACTTCCGACTATGCCAAGGCTGATTATTATAAGTGTGGTTCTGCTTCTCCCGATTTGTTTGGTGGTTTCAGTACATCGTTGAATTACAAGAATTTTGATTTTGGTGCTGTATTTGGTTATTCCATCGGTGGTAAAACTTATAGTTATTTCCGTCAGGAATTTGATTCGGATGGTGCTTATGCAGGAGACCGTAACCAGATGAAGTTGCAAGATGGTTGGAGCCGTTGGGAAAAACCGGGCGATATTGCTACCCATCCGGTTGCTAAGTATAATAATAGTGACAAGGGACAGTTGGCTTCTTCACGTTATTTGGAAGACAACGACTATCTGAAATTGCGTTCATTGACTTTGGGTTATAACTTCAAGTTGCCAGAATGGGGAATTCAGAACCTGCGCTTGTACTTTACCGGTGAAAACTTGTTTACTATCACTAATTATTCGGGTGTGGATCCGGAAGTTCCTGCAGGTTTGAATCCGGAAGGCAATCGGAGTATCATGGGGACAGCTGGCGTGTCTATTTACCCCTCTGTACGCAAATTTATGTTTGGTTTGAATTTAACCTTCTAATTTTAATCAATGAATATGAAAACAAAAAAGATATTGACTGTATTATTGGCGGCAGCGTCTTTGTCTGCTTGCGATATAGATCGTTTCCCTACCTATCAAATGTCTGCCGATCAGGTGACGCAAGATCCGATGGGGCAGTTGAACTCCTTGATGAATGGTATGTATGCGCAGCTGAAAACCTGGTCGGATCCTATGCATCGTTGTGGTGAATACGCAGGCGATAACATGATGATTCGCGGTTCTTCTACCGATGCTTTTTTTGAGTTTATTACATATTCAAGAACTCCGGTAAACTATCGTTTGCAGCAGTTTTGGGATTATGGATACAAAGCGATAGCCCAGGCTTCAAACATCATCAAGATGATAGACGAAGGAATCAGTCCGGAAGTGGATAATCAGTTGGGTGAATGCTATTATGTGCGTGGCATGATGTATTTTTATCTGTGTCGTGCCTACGGACGTCCTTATTATCAGGCACCCGACAAGAATCTGGGTGTACCTATCGTAAATGGAACTCCAGATGATATTTTGGGCGATATGCACTTGGCTGACCGTTCCACGGTGAAGGAAACTTACGAGCAGGCTATCAGCGACTTGAAGAAGGCAGAAGAAATGTTGACCATCGACAAGGGGCCGGCCTTTGCTTCAAAAGCCGCCGCACAAGCTATGCTTTCGCGTGTGTACCTGTATATGAGCGGAACGTATGAAAATCCGAATAGGGAATACGCTCAGTTGGCGGTAGATTATGCCAATGCGGTAATCAATTCGGGAGGATATGAATTGTTGCCACGTGAGCAATTTATGAAGTACAATACATTTGAACCCGAATCGAACCAGGAGTCTATCTTCGTGGTAAAACGTGTAGCTTCCGAGTTTTCCGGTTATGACCATTATTATGGCATCGGTGGCATGTATGCCAATATCGGTGGTATGGGATGGGGCGAAATGTATGCCAGTGCCAAGTACATCGACTTGTTGAATGAAACTGGCCGTAACGACTGGCGTCCGGATCACTACAAAATAGTAGATGCGCGTGCTGTTTTCATCGAACCTACTTATGCGGATGGAAACGAAGAAGTGTTCCGTTTTATCAAACAAGATTCGGAAACCATATTGAATTATGAACAGCTTCATGTGATAAAACGTAATGGAAACATGCCTGTTTGTCAAAAGAAGTCGGTGGACGAGAACGGGAACGAGAAGTTTGAAGGACCTGAATATACTTTGGCTGTAGTTGATGCTGACCAGGAAATATATTCTATTGATTATGACGGAAAGATATACACAGGTGTACTCGATTATTACATTGATTTGAATCGTGTATATCCTCAGTTCTACATCACCAAGTGTTCTCGTGAGGGCGAAGATTCACATCTTCACTCACCCATCATCAGTCGCTTGGGCGAAATCTATCTGAACCGTGCGGAGGCATACGCTAAATTAGGTCAGTACAGCCAGGCTTTGACCGACTTGAATATCATTCGTGAACGTTCTATCGTAGGCGGAAGCTATGCTTCATTGGATGCTTCCAATGCAGGTGATTTGATTGATAAGGAACGTCAGTTGGAATTAGCTTATCAGGCTGAACGCAGTTATGACGTGTTCCGTAATGGCAAGAAACTAATTCGTCGTTATCCGGGACCTCATAACCAAGTAGAAGAAGTGAAGGCCAGTGACTATCGTGTAACTTACTACATTCCGCAGAACGCTATCAACGCATATCCGGGTACTTTAACACAGAACCCGACAGACAACAGCGGCGTTATCTTGAACTGATGATAGTATGATTTTATGTGTCCGCAGGTTCTTTCTTTTGATTAAAGAAGAACTTGCGGATTTGATTTTCGGAAGACTTTGTTATCCTTGATGAAAATAGATTAAATAAAAAAGCAGTTCTGAATCTTCTCAAAACTGCTGTGCATCGTTGTTACTCTTCCTTTGTCTCAAGGAAGGTTCGGCTTATGGGACGGAGGAATCTTATTTAATCCCTATGCCCCAAGCTCTGACTTCGTTTTCGCCCATCAATGCGAGGGCTCTCTTCAACATACTTTTTACCTTTTTCATAATCTTGTTATCCTTTCTTTTTATGTTTTACAACACAAAATTAGGCTACTTTGTTTCAGCTTGTACACATGGAAGGGGGAAATAGATGCAAATGTGGCAAATTCTTGACCTGTATCAAGAATTTGCCACTTCTTATTGAAAAACGATTTCAGAAACCCAGCCTTTGAAATTCCTTCTCAAAGTTGGGCGTGAAGATTCCTTTTCCCATGCCGGCCTTGATTTCTTCCAGTGGCCAGAAACGTCCTCCGTCCAGTTCGTCGCTGGGAGTGACAGGGCCGTCGAAGATGGTCTTGTGTGCAAACACCAGTTCTTTTTCGCGGTCGGACTCGAACACATAGCTGGTCAGCGATTCGGGGGTGAAATCGGCAATGCCCAGTTCTTCGTGCGCTTCGCGTTTCAAGGCTGTTTCCACGTTTTCTCCCAGGTCGATGTGTCCGCCTACGGCGGTGTCCCACTTGCCCGGCTGGATGTCTTTCCATTCGGGACGCTTCTGCAGATAGAGTTCGCCGCGGCTGTTGAACACATGAAGGTGGACCACCGGATGCAGCAGCTTGCTTCCGTTGTGGCACTCTTCGCGTGTGGCGGCTCCTGTGATGTTTCCCTGTTCATCTACCACGGGAAACATTTCTTCCTTATTGTCGGTATGCATGGTCGTTATGTTTTGCGTGTGCAAAGATAAGTATTATTCTGCACTATCCCGGTTTTTTGCCACAGAGTTTGCCCGACCGCCCGAAATACGGCGGGAGCCGGCATTTCTGCCTGGTGGCATCAGCCGGAAATGCTGGTTATGGCATGGTGTATGTATAGAGCGAGAATCCGTTTCCCGGGTCAAAGGTCAGGGCATATAGATTTTCAGGTTTGTCGTCCGTGCAGGCTATTTTGAAGATTAGCTTGTCCGTGTGGTAGCGGGCGATACCTTGCCCGTCCCAGCCGAATACGGAGATGTGGTCCAAACGGTTGGGGTCTGTGTTGCCTATCCATACGGCATAGATGTGCGCTTCGTCGGAACATAGGGCCGAAAAGCCGTATTTCATGTTCGGTGACGGAGTGATGTCGCCCGATGGCAGGGTGATGTCAGGCTCGTGAAACCGATGTGTGCCCGTGTGGCTGTGTTTTTGGGGGACAAAGCAAATGTTTCGAGAATGCCTCCATACAAGGTTCCTGCCGCCATTTTCGTACGCGAAGGCGAGAAGCAGACTTGGGGAGACAGGAAGGCGGCCTGTTGTTCTTTGGACGTCACGGGAAAGTCGTTGTAGGCCGACAGTACTTTACCATCAGCATACAGCTGGAAGCGTTTTTGCCGGTTGTCGGGCTCTCCCAGTTGCCCGTCGGTCAGGAAGCCGTCGGGTGCAGGCCATGCCCTGCGTACTGCTCCTTTGCACGAGGCGAAGCTCTCTTCTTCGGAGAAGGTGAGCAGGGGCTTGTCTGCTCCTGCTTGTTGCAAGGTGTAGGTCACTGCTTTCATCAGTGTAGGGTCGTATACAGACAGGGTGTGCTTGTCCGGACGGAGCATGAATGCGATGCCGGTGTTTATTTCGCCGGGGCCTTCTCCGCGGGCAATGTATCCTCCGGCGTATGCGCCGCTTTCCCGATGGTATACTTGTATCCATTTGTCCTCGGACAGTGCCAAGATATAGATGTATTCGTCATCCACAGCCATGTCGTAGGCATAGCTTATCAGCAGGTCGTTGTTCAGGCAGTGGCCTGTTATCTCTTTTTCAACGGGGAATGTGGGAAGATGGTATGTCTTGTTCGATGTGCAGGAAGAGCAACTGATGACGAGTGTGGCAAGGGTTGCTATGTAGTTTCGTATTTGCATGTTTTTCATTTCTATTTTTATTTAAAGTGAATTATCTTACAAAGATATCATTAACCGATGAAAGAATAGCCGGATCGTTTTTTTTATATATATTAACCTTCTTTCTTTTAACTGATGTCATGATTTCTTTACTGTAAACCGCCGTTGACAGGCTCTGTTTTGCATGCCGTTTGTGGGGCGGAATTCTGCTTGCGTATGCGTCGTTTTACACGTACGTACGTGTGAGCCTACACATACGTATGTATAGCCCTACATGTACGTATGTGTGGGCTTTCACATACGTACGTGTAATGCTGAACTTCTTGATGGAACTTTATCGGCTTATTTTCAGGTGTTTAGTTGAATTGCTACGGAATCAGCAACGAACTGTCCCCGTAGCTCAGGAACCGGAAGTCGTGTCTCAGTGCAAAGTCATAAATTTTCTTCCAATCTCCTTTCACAAAGGCGGAGACCAGTAGCAGCAGAGTACTCTGCGGCTGGTGGAAGTTGGTCACTATCTTCCGTACAATCTTGTATTCGTATCCCGGTGCGATGATGATTTGTGTGCTGGTGTGGAGTGCCTCCATGCCGTGACGGTCCAGGTAGTCCAAAATGTGCCGCAAGGCTTCCACCGGCGATAGTTCGTGCTTCTCCTCGTAGGGCATCCATTGATGTACGTGTAGCTCTTCTTGATTGGCGGCGGGGTTGCGGCTGACGAGTACACCTATATAATATAGGCTTTCGAGCGTGCGCACCGAAGTGGTGCCTACGGCAATGGCCTTTCCCTCGTGGGCTATCAGTTTTTCGATGGTGCGGCGGCCTACGGAGATGTATTCCGTGTGCATCTCGTGTCCCTCTATCTCCTCGCTTTTGACGGGCTTAAAGGTGCCGGCGCCTACGTGTAGGGTCAGTTCCTCGCGGTCAATTTCCCGCTTGTCCAGCGCCGCCAGCACGCTGTCTGTAAAGTGCAGTCCCGCCGTGGGGGCGGCCACCGAACCTTTTATTTTGGAATACACTGTCTGATAGGTTTCCTTGTCGCTGTCCTGCGTCTCGCGGTTCAGATAGGGCGGAATGGGCAGTTCGCCCGCCGCTTCCAGCACGTCGGCAAAGGTCACTGTGTAGTCCTCCCATGCAAAGTCAATCCAGTGGCTGGTTCCCCTGCATGCTCCGCGGGTGGCCGACAGGACGACGGGACGGCCTTTCACCTCGATGGTGCGTCTCAATGTGCCTTCCTTCCATTTCTTCAGGTTGCCTATCAGGCAGAGCCAGCTGCACCGTCCTGTCTGCTGGAAGTTCAGCGCGTAGTCGTTGGGGCAGACGGGCTCCAGACAGAAGACTTCGATCAATGCTCCTGTCTCTTTGCGGAAGTGGAGGCGCGCCTGAATCACCTTGGTATTGTTGAACACCATCAGTTCGCCGGGTTCCAGATAGCTTGGCAGCGAAGTGAAGACGTCTTCGCTCACTTCGCCATGGCGGTAGACTAATAGTTTGGACCGGTCGCGCTCGGCAAGGGGAAATTTGGCTATCCGCTCGTCGGGTAGGGGGTAGTTGAACTCACTAATTTTAATATGTTTGGTATCTTCCATCTGAATCTGTTTCTTTTTCTGCGCAAAAGTACCGATATTTGTGCGAATTAAAAAAGAATAGCTTATGAAAATAGGAGATAAAGTCCGTTTCCTTAGCGAAGTGGGGGGCGGCGTAGTAAGTGGATTTCAAGGAAAAGACATGGTGTTGGTAGAAGATGCCGACGGTTTCGATATCCCCATGCCCATCAAAGAGTGTGTGGTGATAGATACAGACGATTATAACATGAAGCGCAAGCCGGCTGCTCCGGCTCCTAAGCCCGGCGATGCCGCCGAAAAGGCCAAGGGAGCGTCGGCCAAGGTGCGTCCCGACGAGGAGGACGAAGACGAACGTCCCGTCACTTACCGCCCGGCCGAGCGCAAGGGGGGCGATGTGCTGAACGTGATGCTTGCCTTTGTGCCACAAGACCTGAAGGCTATTTCGGCAACGGCATTCGATGCGTACCTTATCAATGATAGTAATTTCACGTTGTATTTCACCTATCTGACGGCCGAGGGAAGCAACTGGCGTGTGCGCAGCCATGGCAGAGTGGAGTCGAACACCAAGTTCTACATCGAGGAGTTCGACCGAAGTGTGCTGAACGAGCTGGAGCGCGTGGCGGTGCAGTTTGTGGCCTTCAAGGACAACAAGAGTTTTCTGTTCAAGCCGGCCGTGTCGGTAGAGTTGCGCATCGACACCGTGAAATTTTACAAGTTGCACACGTTCCGCCAAAGCATCTTCTTTGAAGAGCCGTCGCTCATTTATGACATAGTGAAGGACGATGTCCCTGCCAAGCAGGTGTTTGTGTCGGCCGATGACATTAAGGATGCCCTGTTGCAAAAGAAAGGGCCGGAGCGGAAGGAGGGTGGCCGTCCGCAGCCGAAGCCTCGGACGAAGAATGAGATAATAGAGGTGGATCTTCACGCTCACGAGCTGCTGGACACTACGGCCGGCATGAGCAACAGCGAGATTCTGAATTACCAGTTGGACGTCTTCCGCAAGACACTGGAAGAGCACAAGAGCCGGAAAGGGCAGAAAATAGTCTTTATCCACGGCAAAGGAGACGGCGTGTTGCGCAAGGCCATCTTGCAGGAACTGAAATACAGGTATAAAAGTTACGAAAGCCAGGACGCTTCGTTCCGCGAGTACGGGTTCGGGGCTACGATGGTGGTTATTCGTTGAAAGACTTTCATTCGTCCTCTATGACCACATTGAAGGAGTTTCTGAAGGCCGATCGTTTTGCAGCCGATGTAGGAGTGGAACTGCTTGAGATAAAGCCGGGCCATGCCCGTGCGCGCATGTTGGTGACCGTGCGGCATCTGAATGGCGGGGGAGTGTGTCAGGGTGGTGCCTTGTTCACCTTAGCCGATCTGGCTTTTGCTGCTGTGGCAAACAGCCGGCAGAAGTTGACACTGTCTGTAAATGCCCAGATCACTTTTCTTCGTCCAGCTTTGCCGGGCTATGTATATGCCGATGCGGTGGAGGTGTTTAATCATCACCGCATCCCTTTTGTCGAAGTGAGGATCACAGACGAACGGGAAGAACTGATTGCTGTGTTCACCTCGTCGGGCTACCGCAAGGAATCTGCTTTGCCGGTAGATGCGTTGGAATAATCCGTTGTATAATGTAGATATAGGT
>CAMWGU010000083.1 GCA_947173895.1 uncultured Bacteroides sp.
TAGGTTAACGTTCTGCAAATATACAACATCAAAAAGCGTTTGTCAAGAGGGGGCAGCCGGAAACGGGAAAATCACAGGCAAACGAATCGAATATTTGGCACAAGATGTCGCGGCATTAAGTACCAGAAATTATGTAACATGCAGGCTTGTTCACCGTACATCACAGGCCTGTTACCGGAATAAGGCATGCTTGTTCGCCGCACGAGCATGCCCTGTTCGCCGTACAAGCCCGGCTTGTTCACTGCACAGACCTGTCCTGTGCGCCGCAACACATTTCGCCTTGTCGTAAAAACACGTACGTATGTGTGGGCTTGTACATACGTACGTATAGGCTTACACATACGTATGTATAGGCCTACACGTACGTACGTGCAAAGGGTATTATCCCCTCATTAGGTTGCTTCTTCCCCTTCCCCCTTCATCCTTTCATTTTGGGCAAAACCGTCTATCAATCAACCGGTTAAAAATGACAGCACATCCTCTCACGACTCTTTGAGCCACCGGCATGACTCCTTTCACATCTGCCCTCGGCAGTTTCACACCATGCTGCCTTTGTGTGCCGATGAAGGGAGGATGAAAGGATCCGACAGAGTGTCCTCTCACCCTCGGAATCCCCATCGGTAGGGCGTTTCAGCGGATAATGAAAGGATGAAAGGAAAAGTGGAATCACGTCAATGCCGTATCCTGTGTGAAGGGATAACCATGCAAGAAATGTTGGCTTCGGACAATGCCGGGCCGAAAGAGGGTGGTAATGCGTTGGTTTCAACAGGCAAAGGCTCTTAACCAAGAAGCAAAAAGACTTGGGAATACAGCCGATACCACCGATTGCGATGTTCCTATGATTATATCGGACTGACGAAATATTACCAACCGGAAATATCCGCTGCCCCCTTTTTCGCAAGCATTTATTGTAAATTGTTTGCTTCACTATTTTATCAGCGAAGTTATGATTTCATTTTCAAAGAATACATAAGTATATGAATCGTACATCCATTCCTCTTTATTTCCTTGTTTTTGTACAGAAGCAGGTTTGCCGAATGCTAATAAACATTCTTGCTTGCTCATGCCCTTTACGACTTCTTTATTTTTGATTTCTGTCCAATGGGTAATGGTAGGTGCCGGATTAGTTGTTATTGCTTCTAACATTCGCTTGACAGTTTCTTTATGAAGTTTCGCAAATTCATTTAAGTATTCTTTGTGCTTTGGCTTCTTTTCAGGTTGTAGCTTTTCAAAAGCAAGCCGTTTCATTAATTTTATAACATTAGTTTCGGCTTCATAGGTGATATTTGAAGCTAAAATCGTAATAATATTATCTGTTACTTTGACCGAAAACAGACAACGATAGCGAGATGCACTTTGGGAATTAGTTTGCGTAAATTCCAATAGATATTGCTTTTTGTCATAATCTATTTCAAAAGTGCTTTTGTCTTCTTCCGTGTTCTCCAACTCTCTATTTTCAATCATCCACAAAAGAGCATTTAAGAAAATGCCTTCTGCTGAAGTCGGCTTGTCGAGAGTATGAAATTCGGAAATGACGACATTCCCTTTTACTTCTGAATATGGAGATGAAATACTGCCTTGTGCATGTAGTTGCATGCAAACAGTACATAGTACAAGGCAATAAAGAAATAATGTTGTAAATCTCATGTTTGATTAATGTTTGATATAAAAACCGATACCGCCCATTCATTTTTGGGGAAATCGGTATCGGGAATTGTTATGAGAAATTAGAATGCGTAGCCTAAACTAATCATCCAGTTTTTTTCTTTTGCTTCGTTTTGTTTTATTAAACCATTTTGATATGTGATGTTGAAGTTTAACTTTTGATACCAAACACCTACGCCAAATTGAATACCGGCACTGAAACGGTCATAATCGTCAAGGTCACCCAAATTGGCGCTTTCTTCATCTCCGTCTTCTTTTAGTTTCATTTTGCCAAACACGTCATAGTTAACAAATCCACCAATACGAGCGTCAATGGCAATATCGTCATTTATTCTATATTTATAACCGAATGTTAGCGGAATTTCCAACTTGTTGGCATTTAACTTAATTTCTTCATCATCGTAGCTATATTTCCATCCTTTAGTAGCCAACTGCAAACCGGAATTCCAAAACATACCGTTACTACCAATAGGACGGTCAAATGCTATACCGACATTGTAACCGAAAATAGCATCGGGACCATCTCCTCCGTCAACACTAACATTCGCAATATTGGCACCTGCTTTTATGTACCATACAATACCGGATTTGGCTTTCTTGAATGAGGTGCTTGTTACAACTTGTGCACTTACAGTGGCAGTCATGAATGCTGCCAACGCAAAAAATAAAAACTTTTTCATACGTTCTAAAATTTAATTGTTAATAATACATTATTTTACTGCATCTGAATTTTTTGCTTGATTTCCTCCTAATGACTGCGCAGGATTTACTATGTTATATCTGAACCTTGTTCCATACACTGCTTCTATCCATTTGTAATCTTCTTCCTTTTCAGCAACTTTCCAGTTTTCATATTTGGCAGGAAAACCTATCACTGTGATTTCGATACCTTTTTTCACAGTTCGAATATCAAAAGTAGGGGCGACGATAACATCCGCATCCATTTTTTGTGCAGTAAGATACAGTGCATTGATTTTCAGATTTTCTACGTCTTGTACGGTCATTTTATAAATATCCACTTCGGGAAAAGGCCAAACGGCTTTTTGCCTTTCATTGGTGGTAACATGTAAATCTACTACCAACGGACGTACAAAAACTTGTTGTTGAGGTTCAATCATACGGCTTTGGGATTGTCTATATTCACCCTTAGACTGTGCAGCCGCATTTTGTGACAATCCGAAAAGGACAGCCACAAAAGCTAAAAAAAAATAAATCTTTTTCATTAGAAACAGAAATGCCCGCAATTCCCCAGACGGATTTTAGCAAAAGAAGAGGCGTGGGAACTGTTTTAATTTCTTATCTGTTTCGAGGTATCGCCAAACACCCACCATTCAAATAATAATAGACAGCCCACGCCTTTATAGATATACCTTCCCCTCAACGGGGCAATGTATATACAAAAGAGGTGAGCGTTTTGTTGTCTATTACTCTTGAATGGCTTTGAAAATTGGCGATTTTCGAAACAAGAATAATATTACTAAAAACGCTCTTCGACATATATGTATCTTACCAATTCTTTTTGCAAAGAATGGATAAGACGCTGCAAAGAAAGAGATTTTTTGAATAATCAGCAAATTTTAATGCAACTTTTTGCTTTTCTGCTACATTCTCAATCCCCTTTTGGGTGTGCTTTCTTCTTTTGAGGTGTTGCTTACACCTCGTTTTTCTTTGAGTTCCTGAAACTTCATTTTAAACCATTCGAGTATGGAGATGCCGTCAATGCATAGCCGGAATTTTCCTTTTTCCTGCGGGTTTCTCTCTACGATTGCTGTTGAGTGCTCCGTCCTGAACTTCTCCTTGTGCTCCTTCGAATAGAGCCTGCCCTTGGAAGCCTACGGGCTGCAGTTCCGTTACGATAGGGAAATAGGTGTCTATCTGTTCCAGTCTGTTGTCGTATTCCCTGATTTTCTGTTGGTAACTTCGGTCTATCTTGTTTATCTCGCTGTTGTGACGGTGCTCCATGTTCTTCTGTTTCCTCTGTTCGGCTTGCACTTGTACTTTACAGATTGGCTATGTCCTGCTTCAAGCCTCTTGACTTAAAACATATCCACGCTCAAAACCGTTTTCTTCGGAAGTAAAGCCTTGTCACGCCCTATTCTCGCCGATGGCACACTGCAATCTCACCATCGCCCTCAACGGATTGCTGCCGCTTTGCCGTGCCATGCGCAGCATGACCGCCTATAGCCTGAGCCGCATCCTGCCCCAGCTGGACGAGCGGGTGCATACGTCCAAGGGGAATGTGTATCGGGTGGTGAGCAATAAATAGGCAAATACGCACACCACACAATATAGTAAACGAGTTGAGGTTGTACCAACGTATTGACACAACCTCAACTCGTTTGACTAAATTCATCTGCTTGTCACACAGACAGGCAAGCCACCATTGGGTCAGAACAAGAAGCGCAGCACATCATTAAAGTTCGACCAAATGAGCAGAGCAAACAATAAGAACATACCTACCATCTGGGCATATTCCATGAACTTGTCACTCGGTTTGCGACGGGCTATTATTTCATAAAGCAGGAACAACACATGCCCGCCGTCTAATGCCGGAATAGGCAGAATGTTCATGAAAGCAAGAATGATAGACAAGAAAGCTGTCATCTCCCAAAAGCGATGCCAGTCCCATACTTTCGGGAAAATGCTTCCGATAGTTCCAAAACCACCCATGCTTTTAGCACCTTCTTTGGTAAATACATATTTCATGTCATTCACATACCCCTTCAGAGTATTTACGCCCAGTTGCATTCCGGCAGGGAACGATTCGAAGAAACCATATTGACGGGTTGTTACTTTATAATCGGCCAACGAAGGGAATATCGCCCCTACCCTGAACAACGAATCTGTCTGCACAGCCACCGTATCACGCAGTCCGCCACGCAAATAAACCATCTGCAAAGTTGCCCCCTTGCTTTCTGTTCCTTCGGCATCAATCCGCATGCCATCCAGTTTTTCCACCAAAGCATTCCATGAGTTCACCGGCTCGCCATTGACAGCCACCAAGCTGTCTCCTTTCTGTATGCCTGCCTTGTCCAGGCCGCCTCCCGGCATCACCGAGTCGACCACATTAGGCAACAGAGCGGAAACAAACATCGGACTTTCTTTTGCAATATCCAGCAGGCTGATTTCAGGCATGTATACTTCGACCTCCTTACCGTTGCGCAAGACAGTCACAGTACGTGCCTCGGCAATGTCGCGAAGCATATCCATACCAAAACGTTCCAGCAGTTTCTCGTCTGCACGAAGAAGGATATCACCGTCACAGAATCCGATCTCCCGGGCACGTTCGTTGAACTTCATACCGTATGTCATGTCCTGTAACGAAACAAAAGAATCTCCCCAATGAAACAGAATCATGGAATAGATAAACAAGGCCAGCAAGAAATTCATCATCACACCGCCCACCATGATAAGCAGACGTTGCCAGGCCGGTTTGGCACGAAACTCCCACGGCTGCACAGGCTGCTTCATCTGCTCTGTATCCATCGACTCGTCTATCATGCCCGAAATCTTCACATAACCTCCCAAAGGTATCCAGCCAACGCCATACTCCGTATCACTATTCTTAGGCTTGAACTTGAACAAAGAGAACCAAGGGTCAAAAAATATGTAGAACTTTTCTACTCTTACCTTAAAAAGACGCGAAAAAAGAAAATGCCCTCCTTCGTGAATAATGACCAACAACGAAAGGCTCATTATCAGTTGAAGGGCGCGAATCAAA
Source organism: uncultured Bacteroides sp. (assembly GCA_947173895.1). Lineage (GTDB taxonomy): Bacteria > Bacteroidota > Bacteroidia > Bacteroidales > Bacteroidaceae > Phocaeicola. The sequence goes on from CAMWGU010000083.1 coordinate 5,387, forward strand.
AATGTTTCCATCTAGCTATTTAGTATTTAAATTATTTATAATCAATTTATTTGCCATCATTCCCGCCCAATCTTGACAGAGGCGAGAAGAGATTCAGCCACCCGGCGTGCCTCAGCATCAGTAGCCACGTAATCCTCATAAGTCGGTTCCTTGATGAAAGCTACCCTACTCATGGTTTGTTCAATAACCTCGCTCATGCCCAAGAAAGAGAGACGGTCTTCCAGAAAAGCAGCCACTACCACCTCGTTGGCCGCATTGACTATGCAAGGCATGTTTCCCGCCTGGTGCAAAGCCTCGTATGCCAATGCCAAATTACGGAAACGCGTAGTATCGGGTTGTTCGAACGTAAGGTCGGTTATACGGGTGAAATCCAAACGCTCAAAAGAAGACTTGACGCGCTGAGGATAAGAAAAAGCATACTGAATGGGCAAACGCATATCGGGCATTCCCAACTGTGCTTTCACGGCTCCGTCCTGAAACTGCACCATCGAATGGATGACCGACTGCGGATGAACCACAACCTCAATCTGGTTCGGACGTACCCCAAACAACCATTTGGCCTCAATCACCTCGAACCCCTTGTTCATCATAGATGCCGAGTCGATGGTGATCTTCGCTCCCATCTCCCAGTTGGGATGCTTCAGCGCCTGTGCTTTGGTTACTGTCTGCAACTGTTCCAACGTGCATGAACGGAAAGGACCGCCCGAAGCCGTAAGTATCACTTTCTCCAACGGATTATTCATCTCCAGACACTGGAAAATGGCCGAATGTTCCGAATCCACCGGAAGAATAGGCGCATGATATTGGTTTGCCAAAGCATTAATCAACTCGCCGGCCACCACCAAAGTCTCTTTATTAGCCAAAGCGATGGTTTTTCCCGCTTTGATCGCATTTATCGTAGGACGCAAGCCCGCATACCCCACCATGGAGGCCAGCACAATGTCGACAGGCTGCGACTCCACAATCTGACAGAGAGCATCGACTCCTGCATATACTTTAATAGGTAAATCACTCAACGCTTCCTTCAGCTGAAGATATTTTTCTTCATTGGCTATCACTACAGCTTCAGGCATGAACTTACGGGCCTGCTCTATCAACCGGTCTACTCTGTTGTTGGCCGTCAGCGCGTATGCCTCGTATAAATCAGGATGTTCTTCTATCACCTGCAACGCCTGTGACCCGATAGAACCGGTAGAACCCAATATTGCAATTTGTTTTTTCATAATGATGCTTAGAATACAATGTATTTTGAGGGATCAATCGCACGCCCCTTGTGCCACAATTCGAAATGCAAATGAGGACCGGTTGTCTTCTCGCCGGTGTTTCCAACCAGGGCAATCGCCTCACCGCCTTTTACCAATTCGCCCTCCTTCTTCAGTAACGAACCACAATGTTTATATACCGAAACAAAATTCTGTCCGTGTTGTATCTGGATAACATAACCCGTCTCTGCCGTATAGGTAGACAAAATCACGGTACCATCCAGCGTAGCCAATACGCTTTCATTCGGATTGGCTGCAATATCCACTCCATAGTGCCTTTTCTCAGGACTGAAAGAAGACGACATCATGCCCCGGGTAGGGCGATAGAATATCAATCCGGAAGGAACATTGTTATCTTTGATTGCTGTCAGGTTATAACGCTCGGTCTCTTCGTACTGCCTGCGGAATTCTTCCTCCTTCCTAGTACGTTCCATCAACGAATCCGAACGGATAATGGTCAGCGAATCAATGGACTGAACCGTATCGGCTTTTACATTCCCACTAAATATATCCTGAATATTCATGATATACATATTCTGTCGCGCCACCACCTGCTGCAATGAATCAGCACGCAGCGCATTGGTCATCACCTGTGCGCGAACCTCGCTGTTCATATATCCCGGCAGATAGTTGCGCAAAGGAGTAAAAGCGATGATAGTTGCCGCTATCAGAAAAATCACCGTTACGGCAGACAGCAAAACAGACACACCATTCAATTTAGAGACATGCAGTTCTACAATCTCCTCCAAGGAATTCTCATTGGTAATGGTCAGTTTATACTTAAACTTAAAATTATGCCAAAATGCTTTCTTTCCTTTTTTCCTTTTCATCACGCGCGTACCTTTTATATATATTATATCAAGCCATCAGGAACTTTGACCGTCAGCCGATGTTTTTTCTTATCCACACAAAGAATAAACTCTTCATGAGCAGGCAACAGCCATTCCTCGCCGTCTTTCTCAATAACGAAAAGAATATTGATCGTACTGTCGTCCACTGCTACAATTTCGCCCAGCTCACCATGATCCACATCTGTCACCCTGAACCCCACAAAATAATTCCACGTAGGGATGCTTTCCAAGTCTTCCTCCTCATCGACATATTCTTTCGGAAAATACACATCGACATGGGTAAACATACGGGCCTTTTCCGCCGTATCCACTCCTTCCAGTTTGACCAAAGCGGTGGTATCCGAGCGAAAACGATATTCTTCGATAAAGAAAGGGACGAATATGCCATCCAACAGACAGACCCAATAGTCACACTCCACCCGATCGAAAATATCGTCTGTAAAGGTGAACGATATTTCTCCCTTTACGCCATGCGGCTTATTAAACCTACCGATCTTGAATACTGATTCTTTTTTGATCATGATTCTTTAAATTCTAGTAATACGTGCGCCAAGCGCATTCAGGCGCCGGTCTATATTCTGATATCCTCTGTCTATCTGCTCAATATTGTGAATACGGCTGATACCATCGGCACTCATTGCCGCTATCAACAGAGCGATACCGGCACGAATATCAGGTGAAGTCATATTTCCGGCACGAAGCTGGGAATTGCGGTCGTGCCCGATCACTACAGCACGATGAGGATCACACAGAATAATCTGTGCCCCCATGTCAATAAGCTTGTCCACAAAGAACAAACGGCTTTCAAACATTTTCTGATGGATCAGCACACTGCCTTTTGCCTGAGTGGCCACCACCAGTACCACACTGAGCAAATCGGGAGTAAGTCCCGGCCAAGGAGCATCCGCTATTGTCATGATGGAACCATCCAGAAACGATTCAATCTGATAATGTTCTTGCTCGGGAATGAACAAATCGTCTCCCCGTTGCTCCATCTTGATACCTAACCGACGGAAACTTTCCGGGATAATACCCAGATTCTCGTACGAAACATTCTTAATCGTCAGTTCGCTTCCTGTCATGGCCGCCATACCGATAAAGCTACCCACTTCAATCATATCGGGCAACACCCGATGGCTACAACCATGCAGGCTCTCCACCCCCTCGATGGTAAGCAAATTGGATGCAATGCCGGAAATCTTCGCCCCCATGCGGTTCAGCATGCTGCAAAGCTGCTGCAAATAGGGCTCGCAAGCAGCATTGTAAATGGTGGTTTTGCCTTTTGCCAGCACAGAAGCCATTACGATATTGGCCGTACCGGTAACCGAAGCCTCATCCAGCAACATATAGGTACCTTCCAGCCGGTCGGCACAAATACTGAAAGTGCTTCGCTCCTCATTATAATGAAAGGAAGCACCCAGCCTCTGAATGCCGACAAAATGAGTATCCAAGCGGCGACGGCCTATCTTGTCGCCACCCGGCTTCGAAATAAGCGCCTTGCCAAAACGGGCCACCAGCGGCCCAACCAGCATAACCGATCCCCGCAAACTGGAACATTTCTTCAAAAATTCATCGCTATCCAAATAATTCAGATCCACATCATCTGCTTTGAAGGTATACGAATCAATTCCTGTTTTCGATACCTTAACCCCCATATCGCGCAACAACTGAATCAGATTGTTCACATCCAAAATATCCGGTATATTTGTCACTGTCACTTCTTCCGAAGTCAATAAAGTGGCGCAAAGAATCTGTAAGACCTCATTCTTAGCCCCCTGCGGATGTATCTCGCCGTGCAGTTTATGCCCGCCTTCAATTACAAACGAAGCCATGGTGTCGCTCTTTTTTTTAGGATATTAATATTTCTTTCTTTGGTTGTTGTTCTGCATCCGACGCTGATTGTTGTTCTGCTGCGGACGACGTGGCACATACGTGCGTTGTTGCTCTGTCAAATGCAGTTCTTCGGATGTCAGGCTGATCGCTCCTTTTGAGTACTCACGAAGATCATCCAAAATCTTCCGGTCTTCCACCCCATCCTTATTCCAATTAAGGAAACTCTTCTTCATGTGGTTGGCAATCAAACTGATAAGTTGCTTTTTCTCCTCTCCTTCAGGATATTCCACCGCTTTCTTGATCATGCATTCCAAGATACGGCCATAATGGCGGTAACGGATCCCGTTATGCGGATAAGGCAGCATTTCGGGTTTTACCTCCAAACTTTCTTTCTTCACAATCTCGTACGGATAGTCAATATCCAGCTTGAAATCGGCCATGATAGCCAAGTGATCCCACAATTTATGCTTAAAGTCGGGAACATCGCGCAAATGAGGAAACATCCCCCCCATGATATTGACAATGGTATTCGCACAGCGCTGCCGTTCCGCCCTATCTTCTATAGTCAATGCATGGTCCACCATATTCTGCACACTTCTTCCATACTCGGGAAGAGGTAAAATTCGTTGTTGAGTATTATACTCCATATAAATATATTAAATTATGAATATTGAATTCCGGAAACAATTTCATAGATACACAATCTGCCAGCCGTTACAACAGCTTTTTAGGTTGGGATGCCACAAACTCTTTCAAGTAGAAAGGCTCAAAATAAGCCACATCCTTGAAATCCTGTCTGACCATTGCCTTTTCGGCCAATGGAAACATCCATTTTCCTAACGGACGTATATCGTCCAGGAAATGAGCGTTGCGATGCGTAATCTGCTCCCGACATTTTGCCGCACCGTTGCCAAAGAAATAAACGGGATGCCTGTCCAAAAACTCCGCATACGAATGTCCGTCCACAATATCGGCCGCAATTTCCCTGCGCACATTCAAGGCACGGTCATAAACAGCCGCATAAACCTCCATACGCCGCGCGTCTATCATAGGACAAAGCAATGCATCATCGGGCAGATCATGATGCAACAACACCGGTACACACATCACTTCCAGTGTAGGCAACCCGATGAGTGGCAGGTTACGCCCATAACAAATGCCTTTCGCCATAGAAACACCTATACGCAAACCGGTGTACGAACCGGGACCGCAACTCACAGCCACCGCATCCAACGGCATAGCACGGCTGTCCACAAACGACAAGGCCTCGTCGACAAACACACCCAGACTGACCGCATGCGAAGGTCCGTTCAAATCTTCTTTAGAAAATACCGCCAATCCATCCTCGCTGACAGCAACAGAGCAGACCTCTGTTGAAGTTTCAATATGCAAAATACACGACATAATGCTTTTCTTACTGATATAATGTGCAAATATACACTTTTATTTATACATCATTTCCATAAAAAGAGTACTTTTGCAAAAAAACATATTAGTTATGATACAATCAATGACCGGATACGGTAAAGCAACCGCCACATTCGGAGACAAAAAAATAAACGTAGAAATCAAGTCGTTAAACAGTAAGGCTATGGACTTGTCCACACGGATAGCCCCTCTGTACCGTGAGAAAGAAATAGAAATCCGAAACATGATTTCCAGAACACTGGAACGCGGAAAAGTAGATTTCAGCCTGTGGGTGGAAAAAGACGCTTCCGAAACGGCCACACCCATCAACGCCGCACTGATAGAAAATTACTACCTGCAAATAAAAGCCATTTCCGAGACAACCCGCATCCCGATGCCCGAAGACTGGTTTGCCACCCTTCTGCGCATGCCCGATGTACTGACCCGGGCCGAAGTGCAGGAACTGTCGGAAGAAGAATGGAAAGTGGTGAGACAGGTGACAGAAGAAGCCATCGCCCACCTGGTGGAATTCCGCAAACAGGAAGGTGCAGCGCTGGAAAAGAAATTCAACGAGAAAGTGGACAACATAGAGCGCCTGCTGAAATCCATCGAGCCTTACGAAACCGAACGCGTGGCCAAGATACGCGAACGCATCACAGACGCACTCGAAAAGACCATCAGCGTGGACTATGACAAGAACAGACTGGAACAGGAACTGATTTATTACATTGAGAAACTGGACATCAACGAAGAGAAACAGCGGCTGGCCAACCACCTGAACTATTTCCGCGAGACCATGGCAGGCGGACACGGACAAGGAAAGAAGCTCGGCTTCATCGCCCAGGAAATGGGACGCGAAATCAACACTACCGGCAGCAAGTCCAACCATGCCGAGATGCAAAACATCGTGGTACAGATGAAAGACGAGCTGGAACAAATCAAAGAACAAGTATTGAACGTAATGTAACACCCCCATCAATATGGCAACAGGAAAACTTATCATCTTTTCAGCACCTTCGGGTTCGGGCAAATCAACCCTTATCAACTACCTGCTGACACAGGACCTGAACCTGTTCTTCTCCATCTCCGCCACCAGCCGCCCGCCGCGCGGAGAAGAGCGGAACGGAGTGGAATATTTCTTCCTCTCGCCCGAGGAATTCAGACAGCGCATAGCCAACCAGGAATTCCTGGAATACGAGGAAGTATATGAGAACCGTTTCTACGGTACCCTGAAAGCCCAAGTGGAAAAACAGCTGGAAGCCGGACAAAACGTGATATTCGACGTCGATGTGGTAGGCGGATGCAACATCAAGAAATACTATGGAGACCGGGCACTGTCCGTCTTCATCCAGCCGCCCAGCGTGGAAGAGCTGCGCAAACGACTGAACGGACGCGGCACAGACGCCCCCGAAGTGATAGAAAGCCGAGTGGCCAAAGCAGAGTTCGAACTGGGCTTTGCCGACAAGTTCGACGTTGTGATAGTGAACGACGACTTGGAGAAAGCGAAAGCGGAAACTTTGAAAACCATCCGGGAATTCATCAAGCAATAATAGAAAGGAAGAGAGACCATGAAAGAGCAGCGCATAAAGACCGGCATTTTTGGCGGTTCGTTCAATCCCATCCATATCGGCCATCTGGCACTTGCCAACTACCTGTGCGAATATGGCGGACTGGACGAACTGTGGTTCATGGTCTCCCCTCACAACCCGCTAAAACAGCAGGCGGACTTATGGGACGACCATCTGCGGCTGGAGCTGGTCGAGCTGGCCGTGGCAGGATATCCCAAGTTTCATGCCTCCGACTTTGAGTTCCACCTTCCCCGCCCCTCTTACACCGTCCACACCCTGCACGCCCTGCAGGAAGCCTTCCCCGACAGGGAGTTCATCCTGGTAATCGGTGCGGACAACTGGCAACTTTTCCCCCGCTGGTACAAAGCGGAGGAAATCTTGCAACACCACCGCATCATCGTCTATCCACGTCCGGGATGCACCATCGATGCCGCTTCACTACCGTTGTCCGTACAGCTGGTGAATACTCCGTTGCTCGAAATAAGCTCCACCTTCATCCGCCAAGCACTGGACGAAGGACGGGACGTCCGCTACTTCCTGCATCCGGCAGTGCATAAGCGGATACAGGAAGAACACTCTTCATCAAAGAAACAAGCAAGATAAAACATACAGGGCCGGCAGATATTTGTAACCATTCTATTTTCCGCCTTGACATAAGTTGTTAGCCGACATATCTTTGCGCCGTAACCTTTAACAAA
>CAMWGU010000084.1 GCA_947173895.1 uncultured Bacteroides sp.
TGCTGTATCCTGTGTGAAGGGGCAACTATGCAAAAAATGATGGCTTCGGACAATGTCGGGCCGAAAGAGGATGGTAATGCGTTGGTTTCGGCAGGCGAAGGCTCTTGGCCGGAAAGCAACAAGACTTGGAAATACAGATACCACCGGTTGCGATGTTCCTATGATTATATCGGACTGACGGAATATTACCAACCGGAAATATCCGCTGATCCATAATTTCTACTATCGAGGCTCGTTCGGGACTTTCCCCCTATAGCGCACGCCCATGCTGGGCGTACAAAAAAACTGTCCCCCGACTCACGTCGGAGAACAGCCACAACACAAACACAAAATAAAACACGACAAAACTACTATGCAATATTTCGCCTGCTCTATGTTTTGAGTAACATAACTACCGCCAATCAGGTATTCACATATCCAAAAGGGGTTTCAGGTTCTTGCATTATAAAAACGCTACACTAGCGTCCTTTGTTCATCGGTCTTTGTCTTAAAATATTATAAAGTTATTATTGTATGTTTCTTTCTCTCAATTTCAACTGCCAGTTCCATGCAGAGCGTAACGTGTCTTCCAAATTGGCTTCAGCCTTCCACCCTAACTCCTTGTTAGCAAAATCAGGATTAGCCCATACCTTCTCAATATCTCCGGCACGGCGTCCCACAATCTGATAATTCAATTTCACTCCGGTAGCCTTTTCAAACGTTCTGATCAGTTCCAGCACGGAAACGCCCTTACCAGTACCGATATTGAACACTTCTACCTTCTCCTTCTGCTTGTTCTCCAAAATACGATCCATTGCTATAACATGAGCCTTCGCCAAATCTACTACATAAATATAATCGCGAATGCAAGAACCGTCCGGTGTATCATAATCATCACCAAATACGCTCAGTTTCTCACGGATTCCGATAGCTGTCTGAGTAACGTATGGCAGCAAATTCTGCGGGACTCCGTTTGGCAATTCACCAATCAATGCAGTCGGATGTGCTCCAATCGGATTAAAATAACGCAACATGATAGCATGGATAGGCGCACCCGAAGCCACTGTGTCCCGGATAATTTCTTCATTAATCTGCTTGGTATTGCCGTAAGGAGATTCAGCCTTCTTTATCGGGGCCTCTTCTGTGACAGGAAGAATATCCGGTTGTCCGTATACGGTACACGAAGATGAAAAGATTATGCCTTCCACTCCGTGTTTCGGCATCAGTTCCAACAAGTTGACCAATGAAAGCAGATTATTACGATAATACAGTAATGGTTTCTGTACTGATTCACCTACCGCTTTGCTAGCAGCAAAGTGAATAATGCCTTTTATGCCTGGATATTTAGTAAACAGCTTATCCATTCCTTCAAAATCCAAGCAATCCAGCTTTTCAAATGCAGGACGGACTCCTGAAACCTTTTCTATATTATCTACCACATCGGCGCTTGAATTGGACAAATTGTCCACAATCACTACATCGTAACCGCTGTTCTGCAGTTCTACTACCGTATGAGAACCGATGTAGCCAGTTCCTCCTGTTACTAAAATTCGCTTTTTCATAATACTTAAATATTCTGTCGTTCTTAAATAGATTCAAAATAACTTCGACGGATAGACTCCTTTCCTTATCATATCGTTGATACGAAGCAGAACCTGTATCTTATCATCATGCGATACCAATCCCATCCATCTAGCCGACGTTTCAATCACCTTCACCCTAACTCCTTGTGCTATACGTTCGTTCATAAAGGCAGGTATAGGATAATGAGCTTTCATATCCATTCCGTTCTCATCAATAAACTTATCGAAAGCCATTCTCATCTCACCCAAAATCTGCGGAGTAAAGCCCCACATATTCATCGAAACTAAGCTATTGTCATCTAAAGCTACCCATTTGTGCAAAGCATCGGGATACATCGGGTTTCCGCTTATACGCTCCACCCCTATCCGGTCTGTAACGGACAACAAGTACCCCTCCTCGTCCAGTTCGCAGATACCGCGCGTCACTCCCCCACTTTCGGCCAACACGTTTTTTAATCTGTAACAGACATTAAAACTATGGTAGTCAGCACCTTCCAGCCTCATCAAATTATCATATAACAATTCAAAACTCTCCCGCTGATAGAAATTTACGGCATTTATTACACCGAATGGAGAATTTATCAGTTCCTCTCCCATCAAAACAGCTCGTACCGAACCATACAATGCTTTACGTTTCGGATTACGCTTTTCTTCTGGAATGGTTTCCACATCCTGATAAACATACTCCACTTTTACCGCATGCTCATATTTTCCTGATACCAGCTTTTTGAATTCCTGTTCAAAATGCCGACCAATGACAAATACGATCTTATCAAATCCGACTTTTACGGCATCGTATATGGAGAAATCCAATATAGTTTCGCCATTAGGACCTATTCCCTCCAGCTGTTTCAATCCACCATATTTATTCCCCATAGTGGCCGCGAGTACAATCAAGGTCATAGCCATTTAATCTCTCTGTTAATTCTTATGCAAATGTAAACATAAAAATTGAATTAACAGACAATAACTACAGATTTCTTTTCAAGAAAAAAGTCCGAAGCATTGCTCCGGACTTTCAATTAAACTGATTGAGATAAGAAAAGGGTTATTCTATACCAAACAGAACCCCTAATCCCTTGTCTACACCCGAGAATCCCATGAATGCCATAGCCAACAATCCTGCTGTAACCAAAGCAATAGCCATTCCTTGCATTCCCTTAGGAATATTGACCAAACTCAATTGTTCGCGAATACCAGCAAACAAGACCAACGCCAAAGCGAAACCAATAGCTGTAGAGAAGGCATAAACCACTCCTGTCAGCAAATCGAAATTCTTCTGAATAACCAGAATAGCCACCCCCAAAATACAGCAGTTGGTAGTGATCAACGGAAGAAACACTCCCAATGCTTGGTAAAGAGCAGGCGATACTTTCTTCAAGATAATTTCCACCATCTGCACCAATGCCGCAATAACAAGGATGAAAGCAATAGTCTGCAAATAGGCCAGCCCAAAAGCATCAAGCACAAACTTTTGGATAAGATAAGTAACAATTGTGGCAATGGTAAGCACGAATGCAACAGCCGCACCCATACCCGTAGCCGTCTCTACCTTTTTGGACACACCGAGGAACGGGCAAATGCCCAAAAATTGTGATAACACAACGTTATTCACAAAAATAGCGGTGATAAATATCAATATATATTCCATCTTTTTTCTTTTTACGGATTATGCTTTCTTCAGTTTATTTACAATCGCGATAAGGTAACCCAATGCGATAAAGGCACCTGGCGCAAGAACAAAAATCAACATACCATATTGCTCGGGCATGATAGCAATATTAAACAACTTGCCTGTACCGAGAAACTCACGCACACCACCCAAAACAGTAAGCGCAATAGTGAAACCTAGCCCCATACCCAATCCGTCAAAGAAGGAAGGAAGAGGGCCATTCTTTGCGGCAAATGCTTCGGCGCGTCCCAGTAGGATACAGTTTACTACAATCAACGGAATAAACAATCCCAATGTAGCATACAGTGCAGGCACGTAAGCTTGCATGATCATCTGCAACAAGGTTACGAACGATGCAATAACCACGATGAATGCAGGGATACGCACCATGTCAGGTATCAGTTTTTTTATAGACGAAATAACCACGTTCGAACAAATCAGCACAAACAAAGTGGCTAGTCCCATTCCCATACCATTGATGGCCGAAGAAGTGGTTCCCAAAGTGGGACACATACCCAAAAGGAGTACAAACGTTGGATTCTCTTTTACAATCCCGTTCATCAATATTTTAAAATTATTCATAGTCTGCTCCTTTCTTATTTTTTGTTTTTACAATTCTGGTCAGGGCATTCTGCATTTTTGCAGTTTACCTTGTTACAGTTAGCAGTATCACAGTGACCGTCCTTACAATTGGCAGATACCGCTTCGGTAACCTGGTTTGTCGCACCGCTGATGCCATCCACATTCTGACCGCTATAAGCTGCATAAGCATTATTCACTGCTTGCAGGAATGCACGCGAGGTAATGGTAGAAGCAGTAATAGCATCCACTTGTCCGCCATCCTTGTTCACAATCAGCGCCTTTGTTCCCGGATTCATGCCGGTTATATCGCCCTTGCTACCTTTCTTGAACCAGTCGGCTGCCTTTGAACCTAAGCCTGGGGTCTCGGAATGACTCAATAAAGAGTAATCAATGATGTTGCCTTCCTTGTCGAAACCTACTAATACATTCAATGCCCCGCCAAAGCCATTTGTCGAAGACTCCACGGCAGCGCCAATAAATTCTCCACCTTTGGTAGCCTTATATATTTTATAGATAGCACCTCCCACTTCGACTGTTTCGGGAGCTTCGGCCGGATTATTGTCAAATCCCGGAACCACTACAGCGATGGCATCACTCAAAGCCTTGGCATTAGCTTGTGCAATCGGTTCTTTGGTCAATTCGTTCACATAACCCAACAAGGCTCCAGCCACCACGGTTACGCCTGTCAGCACGATAACCATGTTCTTCAAAGATGATTCTAGCTTTTTCATTTCTTCACTACCTCCCCAAATCTTTTAGGTTTACAATAAGTATTGATCAACGGAGTAAACGCATTCATAATGAATATGGCGAAGGACATACCTTCGGGATATGCACCAAACAAACGAATAACTATGGTAAGGAAACCAATAGCTACTCCATACACAATCATACCTTTATGCGTCATAGGTGAAGTGACATAATCCGTCGCCATGAAAATGGCACCCAACATCAAACCACCCGTGAACAAATGAGCCAAAGGAGATGCGTAAGCCACTGGATCAACCAGATGCATCAGTCCGGCACATACAAACACTGTGGCTAAAATAGACACCGGAATATGCCAAGAAATAATCTTTTTCCATAACATGTAGCCCAATCCGAACAACAAAGCCAACGCACTCACTTCGCCCAACGATCCCGGATTGTTACCCAAAAACAAGTTCAAGGTCTCGGGCAATTGCTCCAACGCATTCACGTCACCCTTCACAGCCATCTTCATCAAAGCCAGCGGAGTAGCTTCTGTTGTAGCATCAGTATAGCTAATCCACTGCTGAACAGTCGGCCATGAAGTCATCTGTACAGGAAAAGAAATCAGCAGGAAGATACGACCCACCAACGCAGGATTAAAAGGATTGCAACCCAAACCACCGAAAGTCATCTTGCCTACGCCGATAGCCACCAACGCACCAATGATGATAATCCAAAGTGGCAGATTAGAAGGCAAGTTGAATGCCAACAACACGCCAGTAATAATAGCCGAACCATCACAGATGGTAGAGCGTTCCCTCTTCAAAATGAACTTAGTAATCGCCCATTCGAAGAATACACAAGCAGCAACCGAAGTCAAGGTCACCACCACGGCGCCCAGTCCAAACATATAGAATGACACCAGCAACGCAGGTATCAAAGCGACAAGCACACCGTACATATTCTTCTGCACACTGTCACCACTATGGACATGGGGCGATAATGATACTATTAATTTATTAGCCATATATTTATCGAATTATTTTTTAGCATTACGTGCACGAATAATACCGCCTACCGTACCTTTACCCAAACGGATATAGTCCAGCAAATGACGATGAGACGGACATGTGAACTGACACGAGCCACACTCGATACACGACATCACATCTTCTTTCTCTACTCTCTCCCAATCCTTATGAGCCGAAAGTGTTGCCAACAAGAAAGGCTCCAATCCCATAGGACACACACTCACACATTTAGCACAACGGATGCAAGGCTGAGCCTCAGCACGAGCCGCCTCCTTGTCATTCATGATCAGCACTCCCGAGCTACCTTTACAGATAGGAACCTCTGTATTAACCAACGCTTTACCCATCATCGGACCACCACCAATCACTTTTCCTGTATTCTCTGGCAAACCACCTGCCGCATCAATCAACTGACTCATCGGAGTACCCATACGGGTAAGGAAGTTAGACGGACTCTTGAGAGATTTTCCGGTAACAGTCACAATGCGTTCGAATAAAGGTTTGTTTTTCTGAACAGCCTCGTATACCGCAAATGCAGTCCCTACATTCTGCACCACCGCACCTACATTAATAGGAATGGCAGGAGGTGCCGGAACCTGACGACCGATCACCGCATCAATCAACTGTTTTTCACCCCCTTGCGGATATTTCACCTGCAAAGGAACAATCTCAATACCCGGATATTGGATAGCCTTTTGGGCCATCAACTTTATTGCATCTGGCTTGTTGTTCTCAATTCCAATGTAGCCTTTAGTCACTTTCGCCGCCTTCATCAAAATACTTACACCCACCAGTACTTCATCCGCCTTCTCCAACATCAGCCGATGGTCAGCAGTAAGATAAGGTTCGCACTCCACTGCATTGATAATAACACATTCCGCCTTGCATCCTGGAGGAGGAGAAAGCTTCACATGAGTGGGAAAACAAGCGCCTCCCATACCTACAATACCTGCATTCTTTACTTTAGCCACAATTTCCTCAGGAGTGAGATTACATTCTCTCACCAAAACTGGACTACGGTCTATAGATTCCTCCCATTCGTCACCCTCCACATCGATAAAGATGGCCGGTTTGCGATACCCACTGGCATCAACCACGGCATCTACCTTGTTTACTTTACCAGACACGGACGAGAAGATAGATGCCGAGACAAAACCGCCTGCCTCAGCAATCTTTGTACCGACCTTCACTACATCGCCCTTTTTCACAATGGCAGTGGCAGGAGCACCTATATGCTGTGACAAAGGAAATACCGCCTGCTTGGGAAGTGCTAGGATCTCAATTGCTTTGCCGGCTGACAATTTATTTTCTGCTGGATGTACTCCACCAATTCTAAATGTCTTCACTGTTATATCTTTTTTTGTTTTTACTTACATTGATTTTTAATTACGCTTCCGCCTTGGGAGATTCGAGCGCCTGAGCTACAGTTTTAGATACAGTTGGATTTACCGATGCTGTATCCGAAACAGTCGAACTTACGGTTGCAGGTTTAACTACAGCTTCTCTAGGCGGAAGTTCCGATTTCAGCTTACGCGGCGGAAAATTGATAGCTTGGATAGCTCCTTTCGGACATTCTGCCTCACATTTGCGACATGACTTACATTTGTTTGGATCAATGTAAGCCAAGTTATTCTCCAGTGCAATGGCTTCGAACGGACATACTTTTACACACTTTCCACATCCAATACAACTTGCCGTACAAGCTTTATTGGCAATGGCCCCTTTGTCTTTGTTCACACACATCACCACTACGCGACGGTTATTTTTACCTTTCGGACGTATTTCGATGATCTTGCGCGGACATGCTTTACTACAAGCACCACAGGCTGTACATTTCGTTTCGTCCACCTCCGGAAGTCCTGTTTCAGAATTCATGTGAATAGCGTCGAACTGACAAACCTCCACACAATCACCACACCCCAGGCATCCAAACGTGCAACCAGTCTCACCACCCGAAGTGGCATGAGCAATAGCACACGACCTTGCTCCGTCATACTGAGCCGTACGAGGACGATTCGCACAACTACCGTTACATCTCACTACCGCTACCTTCGGTTCGGAGGCAACGGCTTCCAAGCCTAAAATGGCAGCCACCTTCTCCATGACAGGGGCACCACCCACCGGACATAACTTACCTTCCAGCGAACCAGCATCGGCCGCCTTCACACAGGCACCAGCAAAACCAGAACAGCCAGGATAACCACATCCACCGCAATTCGCCTGAGGAAGCACTTCACTCACTTTGGCGATCCGCGGATCTTCATACACAGCAAATTTCTTGGAGGCGACATACAGAATAACTGCGGCTATTAAACCTATCGCTCCTAACGAAATTACTGCAAACAGAATTAAATCCATAAGTTTTAGTTAGTTATTTATTAATTATTTTTTATTGGTTTCACTGTAAACGAGAATTTCTTGCTTAACTTATTCCTGCACATATATATAATAAGGTAATAAGGAACCAAAGCCAATAAAGCAACAAGTGCTGACTTCAATTCATCCCCGTCGGTAAGATGCATGAAGAGAAACAAGGTAACCAGCATCACTAAAAAAGGAACGCCAAAAGCCATAAATACGGCTTGCATCCCCATAGAAGTAGTACCATAGAGCATCACCTCCTCACCTATTTGGTATGAAGACGCTTTCATGTCGAACACATCAATCAACTTTTCTTTGCTTTCGGATGCGTTACAGTGACCTTTCACACTGCAAGCCGAGCAAGCGGAAGTCTGTACAATTCTCACCTGAATATGAGAACCCTTAATGTTTTCCACAATACCACGATGTTTGATTATATCGGCCATTTTTGCAAACTATACATTACAAAACTACGGCAAATGTACGACTTTAAATTGGATTCTGAGAAGGATAACATAATATTTTCGCCATAAAATTCGTTTTTTTATGCAGAGGATTCCGTTTTGGCAGTAAGAAGGGAAAGATAGAGCTACTTTTTTGTTCTTTCGTTTGTAAAGCTAAGCATTCATTTCATTGTCACATAGCCTATGTCCATCTATTTTTATCGAACAGTTAGCACCTATCTATCATTATGAATTAACATAACGACAGACTGTTCCCATCAAACCATTTCTACAAATTCATCATTCTGACCACACCAACGGACAATTATACTCTCCAGCCCATCCAGCCACCGCACAAAGAAAGAGATATATCTCTCAATCCGAGAGACATACCTCTCTATTAATTGATTTTTTTTCGCTAAACATTTCCCACATTATTACATTATAGCTATCTTTGCACAGATAAAAACATCCCCCAGATAGGGGAAAAAGCAAAGTCATCCGTAAAGAACCAAACAAGCAGGCAGAACTTACAATGACACCTATAAGACGAAATGAAGTGACAAAACCAACAAACAGAAGCGCAAGAAAACGCCATAGAATAGAATCATGCGACACTTCATACAAAATACAGGCAGAGAAATTGAATTAACCATTAAATAACTTATGAGCAACAAGTCAAAAATAGAGATTTGCGCCAACTCTGTGGAAAGTGCAGTGAAAGCACAACAGGCCGGTGCTTATCGTGTAGAGTTATGTGCAGGTATTCCGGAAGGGGGAACAACTCCGTCCTTTGGCGAAATCCGTATGGCACGCCAACTGTTAAGCCAGACCAAACTGCATGTCATCATTCGCCCACGTGGCGGAGATTTTCTATACTCCCCTATCGAACAAGAAATTATGCTACATGACATCAAGGTAGCACGCCAACTGGGCGCAGACGGCGTAGTATTCGGCTGCCTCACTGCAGAAGGCAATGTGGATGTTCCTCTCATGAAGAAACTGATGAACGCCGTAGGAGAAATGAGTGTCACTTTTCATCGCGCATTCGATATGTGTAATAACCCCAAAGAAGCTTTGGAACAAATCATCAGTCTGGGTATACACCGGATCCTTACCTCTGGCCAAGAGGCCACTGCCGAACAAGGCATTCCCCTGCTGAAAGAGTTAACAGAGCAAGCCGACGGAAGAATTATTATCATGCCAGGATGTGGCGTAAACGCCGGAAATATCCGTAAGATAGCCGAACAAACCGGCACTTCGGAGTTCCACTTTTCAGGGCGAAGCACTGTGGAAAGCGGCATGATATACCGCAACGCAAAAATATCTATGGGTGGCACTGTGAAAATAGAAGAATATCTGAAAGAGGTCACCGATCCTGATAAAGTGAAAGCCGCCCTGTCCGAACTAGCGTTGAAAGATGAAAATGACAAAGTGCTGGAAAAGAAAAATAAAAGCCTCAATTCAAAAAAAGCAAAGAAGAACGATGAATGGGATGACGATGAAGATGATAACGTCTAAGTGCCTGATTGCCGTTCTTTTAAGGAAACAAAACAGTAACAAGAAGAGAGGAGCCATTTCTTTGGAGAAACAGCTCCTCTCTTCTTTTTATCAAGCCTACAGCTTATGTATGATCTTCATCATCTGCTCACCCAAACCGATGGTATATCCTTGTGAAACAAATACCACCCGATTAAAAGTATCGCCGATAATAAACATAGGTAGAATCGTCTTGTTGGACAACTTCATGCCTTCTGCTATCTGCTTCTGAATAGCACCGTTCACGTCAATGCCATACGTAATTGTCGATGGCAACCCCGGAAATTCCTGTGGACGGAACTTCTTATACTGTTCCTCGTCAGGGAACAACAGCACGATTCCCCTTCCCCAGTCGTTAAATTCCTTGCTCAGGGCTGCAATGTCACGCAATGCATGATTCGTAGGCTCTTGTCCGGCACCCAACACTGCCACCACATAATAGCCCCGACCGGTAGTAGCAAGAATAGACTTCAACTCATCGCCACCCACCGGCTTATAAACGGACTCCGAGTTGAAATTGCCTATCACCTGAATATCATCCCGGCTTTCGCGCATCACCATGTCTACCGCCGTAGTCTCGCCCGCACGGATGGTGAAGAAAGTCAACTGCGACAACACGCCTCCATTAGCCAGACGGGTTCCTGTCACCATGACATAGTTTCCGGCATCCAGTGCCGTACCGTTCTTCAACAAGTTACTCCAAGTAGCTCCTCCACCCATATCGATGTCACCTTCATCGTAATTGAGCAAGCGCAATGTACCTTCCGGAGTCAACCGTGAAATAGAAAAATGAGAATAATACTTCGGATCGGCCAGAGACTTGATCGGCGTATAGCGAGCAATCAGTTTTCCCTTGGCTGCACCAGCTTGTTCCATTGCTTCAAAGTTCACATCAACAGCCCCCTCAGTGTCACTGATCCATTGAACTTTTCCCGTCACCTCGTCGATGCGGGCAGGAACACCCATGCTACGCGCCATGGCTACAAAGAAGATATCGCGGCTGTGAGCGTCTGCCCGTCGGGCTTTCCATACTCCTTCGGGACTGATGGGCGACCCTCCCAGATTGCAATCTTTGTCCACACGAATCGCTCCTGCTACCCATGCCGCCAGCTTCATCGGGTCGGCTGCGTAGGCTTCGCGTTCCTCTTTAGACACCACTTTGTCAAAAAATCCCTTATACGGGGTTATCATTTCGTTGCTCACACGCGGATTGCGCACAAAGCGACGGAAATAATCGGCATTGGGACACAGATGAGAGTTCATCATGTGATCGATCAACACCTCCAGGCTCACGTCACGAAGGTCCTTGGACGAAATCTGCTGGAGCAGATCGATTCCCCCTTTCTTTGACTTGTCTGAGCGCAAACGGGACATGAAATCACGGAGAGTCTCATAATTCCCTCTCGAAGCCACCAGCAATCGTGCCACGGCATCCTCGTCCAGTTGATACTGGCGGGCAAAATCGCGGGCAGATTCGTCGCTCATGAACGTAGCCACATAGGCATTGCGGATGGAATCCTCCTGAGCCATACGCCGATTGTTCTCCGCACGCTGTTCGGGAGTCACCTCAGGCATATTGGCTCCCTCGGCCGGAGGAATAATATCAATATCCAAGGTATAAGCTTCACCGGCAGTCTTGTCCAGCTTCACTGTCAGTTCATTGTCTACACCAAACGAAAGTTTTGCATAACCAAACTCCCCATCTTTCGACGCCCATACCAACATGTCTCCCTTTCCGGCAGTCAGGAAAGTCCTGCCTTCTGCATCGGTCTGCTTGGAAGCCACGGTATAGAACTCGGCATAGTTGTATACCTTGAACTCCACTTTGGCATCAGCCACCGGTTTGCCGTTAGCATCCACTACGTTCACCAGCGCTTTCGCCGTAGGTGCATAGTTATCAATCACATTAATTTCCGTGTAACGGGGCGTGCGATACATCACCTCCTCCGGTCCGTTGTAGCTACCAAACACCTTGGTGTGCATCAGCATGCCGCGCGAAGCCGGTGCGTTGAACCATCCCAAGTTCAATACGGGTTCGGGTTCGCAAGCACCCAGGAAGTACCATTTTCCGTCCACCCAAGCCTCTACCCATGCATGATTATCATCAGTATGCGCCCAACGCGGCGTATAGACCTGGCGGGCAGGAATGCCGACCGAACGCAAGGCAGCCACCGTGAAGGTAGATTCCTCGCCACAGCGTCCGTAAGCCGTTTTCACCGAGGCTAGCGGACTACTGGTACGTGCATCGGACGGTGTATAAACCACCTTTTCATGACACCAATGGTTCACCTCCAACACGGCGTCATATAAGGACAGATTCTTCACTCTGTCCTTCAGTTCCTCGTAGAACACCTTACGGCTGTCGTCCAGATTCTCGTTGTTTACACGAACAGGCAGTACGAAATGGCGAAACTCCCGTTCGGGGATAGACTTGCCCCACGGCATTTCCTCACGCGCCTTGAACGCATAGTCCACATTCTCCAAATAAAACTCACCAGGATGATCCGCAATGTCCGCCAAGGGCATATAAGCATAAAGGAAAGTCATCGCCTCCTTTTGTTCCTCACTCATCGGGCGTCCGAACACCTGGAAAAGGTCACCTTGAGACAACGTATCACGTCGCGCCTCAAAATCTTGCTGAACGGCAGCCCATTCAGCCTCATCACTGATCAAATGTCTGTTGTGTGTACACGAAGAAGTGCATAGCATCAAGCCTATCCCCGCCACACAGAGAGCCAATAATTTCATCTTGTTTTATTATATTAATAGGTTAGCAATTCGTTACTGGCTACGAAGATAAGACTTTTTTCTTACTTTGCGATGAAGAACAGGGGATTATTTCGCACATAATGCCACGGATTTTTCCTTTAAAAACCGTTAAAAAACGTCTGTACAGCCCCGTCGTAAAACACGTACGTACGTGTGAGCCTTCGCGACCGTATGTGTAGCCCTACACATACGTATGTGTGAGCCCACACGTACGTACGTGTTTTTAGCCCTGTCGGCAGGCACGAAATCACCGCTTTACAACCACCATGCAAAGGGGCGAAAAAGCCCCATGATAGCGGGGGGGGGGGGGGGGGGGGGGGGGGGGGGGGGGGGGGGGGGG
>CAMWGU010000085.1 GCA_947173895.1 uncultured Bacteroides sp.
GGATGGAGCACTTTTCAATTAAAATATGGCGCACTTTTCAATTAGTATCTACAGTCCTTTTCAATTTGCGATCTGCTGATACCTACCGATTCCAGTTTTTCCCAGTCGATTTGTTCAGCCTTGTAGATATGATGATTGGTCTTGTTCATGTTCTTTCCTTTTTTTAGTAGTTGATGATTTGAATGATTTAAATCCCGTTCAGATCAGACAGCCTGTTTTGCTCCCTTCTTCTGTTCCTGCTGTTGGGTATTGTCAGTCTGTGAAGCACGCTGTGAGGTATTACGACGCACATCCGGATTTTCCTGGAAATATTGCAGCTGTCCGGTGTTTGCGTTTACTTTCAGATAGGAATCGAACGGTTTGCCGTTGGGACCTTTCATACCCGTTACAAGGATGGCCTTTCCGTCCTGAAGATTTGCTCTTTCCTGTGCCGAAAGCAGGTGTCCGTAAACCTCAGCCGGGATGGTAGGTGCCTGCCGTTCATTGAAACCGTCCGGAGTTCTGGAATACTGTGGTCTTCCGCTTGCCAGGTCCAGCTTGACGAATGACGAGAATTCCTCACCTTTACGGTTGATCATGTTCTCAAGATAGATGGGCTGCCCTTTGCGTAACGCTTCCTTGTCCTCCGGTGTGAGCTGTACCGAACAGATTTCCTTTGGTATGTAGATTTCTCCCGTTTCCGGATTGTGGCGCGTATATTGGAGTCCGCCTGTAACCTTGTCCATGGTAACAAAGGAAGAAAACAGTTCGCCGTTCTTTCGTTTCATATCCTCTACAAGGATGGTGTGTCCTTCGTTCAACGCTTTGAGCTGCATGGGGGAAAGCGGCACACCGCCGAGTGTCTGCTGGTTAAAGGCCTGGTCTTTCGGGAAGATAAATTCGATGCCTCTTCTTTCCGCACTATATTGCAGATTGGCATTAAACTCTTTACCTTGATTGGACTTCATTCCCTCTACGAATATCTGTTCTCCGTTTTTCAGTTTCTGAATTTCATCCGGAGTCAGAGTAACACCTTTGATTTCATTCGGGATATAGACATGCTCCTGTCGTACGGCTACCAGTTCGTTGGTATTCTTGTCGATGGAAATCAGACATGGCTCTGTCGTGTTGCCACGCAGGTTAAGGTCAGTCACGCGTCCCATGTTTCCACTTTCACGCAGGTTTTTCTTGTCCTCTTCCGTGAAGATATGTCCGAAATAAGGACGGTCCAGTTCAGGTTCATTTCTGATACCGTGGATGCCCAGCATGACCTGCCCGCCGTTGGATATGAACGAAAGGCGTGCATCAAGCTTTGCGGTCAGTACCCCAGGAATGTTGAGTGTCAGCGGCATAGTTCTGTTGGTCTTGTATCCTTTCAGCATGCTGTCAAGCTGTCCAGACTGCTCCAGCATTTCCTTGGATATGCCGAACTTACCCAGTTCCTCCCAGTTAATCATATTCTCGTTATAGCGGTACGTGGGTGTCTGTTGGCGTTGCGGTTCCTGCTGTTCGCGCCCCTGTGCGGCAGCTTCCACCTGTGATACCTGTTCAGGCTGAGCCTGCGTTGTCTGTTCCTGCTTCTTTGCCATTGTTGTTTCCTCCTCTTTTGTTTGACTGTTTTTCTGATTGTTTACTTTCGGTACGATTTCATAGCGTTTTAGAAACTCCTTTACCGCGTCTGTTTTCTTGCCTTCGGCCAGGTCCTTGAGAGCCTGTTTGTTCTGCCTGTAATCGTTGAAGGTCATGTGGATAAGCCTGAAATGCGTAGGTTCCTTCAGCTGGCTCCAGAAGTTCTTGATAAAATTTTCGAGGATACTCGAATTCTTGTCGAATTTCAGAAATGAGTTCTCATTCTTCTCCTCCGGTGCAACCGTCTGATAATTACCTTTCTCGTCTGCCTTGCTGACCACTCCCAAACCCTCCTTGGGGTCGTTCTTGTTATGTACCAGCAGAAGCTCGTCAATTTGTTCCACATAAGGCTTTTCCGGTTTCTTTGTCCGGCCTTGCCTTTTTTCCTTGTCAGGACTGTTTTCTTGTGCCATAATCTTTTGTTTTGAGTGACTACTTGATTTGTTTTACAGTCCAAATGTAAGATGATAAATTGAGTAAACGATTGATTTACAAATAGATGACATTAGATGTCATCAGGTGTCATCAAATGTCACACGAAGGATAGGAAAGAACGGGAACAGAGGAAAAAAAGAATTGGATGTAGGAGTAAAAACATAGCGAAGCCACCTGACTATGCAGATCGGAGGGAGCTGAAATCCCTGTCTTATTTTGGGAGTTGATAGGCAGGCTATGTTTTGTTATTTGGGAAAGTGGGTTTTCACAGTATTTGTGAGGCCATATATAGAATATAAGGATAGCCGCCTTTGATTCACGGCTATGCGTCACGTCGGTCGCAGTTAATCCCTGTAATCTTTCCTTTAATTCTAATCCGTTTGCCGCCGCATTCTTTTTCAGGTGAATTTTCATGGCGTAAGCCATAAGGAAAATTCTCCTGAAAAAAGGAATAAATGCGGCTGGCAAATCAGGATTGGGATTTTTCTTTGATGGAAGGGGAAAATGCATTTCTATAAGTAATCTCTTGGCATTGCTGATGGCGATGTCGGCATTCTAATGGTGGTTTGCACAACCGTTATGTTAATATATGATTCTGCGGAGTTCTAGCTGTTCTTTGGGATAAATTATATGGGATATCTTTGAATAAGAGTGTAAACAGATTGAATATCAGTGGTGTATATAAGTGTTTTCGCATGATGCATTTATGATTTGAGTGTTAAAATTTTGTAGATAACCATATTAAATAAGCATTGAGCAAAGAATTAAGATTTTACAAGCAGTTTTAGGTATAACATATTTGAAAAAACTATTGGAATTTTGATATAGTTACATTATTTTTTTCTTTGCTATATTTTCATTATTCTAAGAATTTTGTTTCTTTTGCAGGTTGTTAACTAATGGATTTGTGGGTTTTTCA
This sequence comes from uncultured Bacteroides sp., assembly GCA_947173895.1. Classification (GTDB taxonomy): domain Bacteria; phylum Bacteroidota; class Bacteroidia; order Bacteroidales; family Bacteroidaceae; genus Phocaeicola. Next base: position 2,963 of record CAMWGU010000085.1, read on the forward strand.
TTGATGGAGAAGTCTGAGTTACATATTTTGGCAGAAATCGGAGCCGGAAACATACACGCATTCGAACAGCTGTTTTTTCAATATCAGCCGAAACTGGTCTGTTTCCTGACGGGCTTGACGCATGATCCGGAATTAAGCCGGGACATGGCGCAGGAGATGTTCTTGTCTATTTGGCAGAACCGGAAAAGGTTGTCGGAAGTCAGGTCTCTTTCTGCTTATCTGTATCAGATGGCCCGTTATAAGGTGTATGATTATTTTGATCATCTGGAAGTGACCGAGCAATATGTAAAAGAGTATCTGGAAAATACGTCAGAGGCTAAGTCGGAAGAAGAACAGTTGTTCGCCCGTGAACTTCAGGCCATGATTCAGAATGCAGTCCGGCAGATGTCTCCCCAACGCCAGCAGGTCTATCGGATGAGTCGTGAAGAGGGACTTTCCAATCAGGAAATCGCCGACCGTTTGGGAATCAGCAAACGAACAGTAGAAAATCACCTGACAGCAGCATTGGCCATTCTTCGTAAAGTCATTTATCTCTGGCTGTTGTTGACTATCCGATAGTTTATAATTTTTTCCAGAAAAACGTTGTTTGTTTTGTGTGTGCATACCTTTTAAACCTACTTATAGGTACAAGTACTTAAATCTATAAAGGTGTAATACACAAAATATGAAAAAAGCAGTCATTCTTATTTGTCTTCTGGCCTGTAGTATGGGGAGTGAGGCTCAAGAGAAAATTTCGTTAAAGAATCTGGACTTGTCCAAAGTCTGGCAGGAATATGGTACGGTCATTACCGAGGATGATACCATCAAGTTACATGCTCCGTCAGTGGCTAAAATCAGGTTGGATGGAGAAGCGGAACGGTTCCAGACGCAAGTGGGTATATTTTCCACAGATATCGGGAATGATGATGCTTCTTTATTGGTCCAGCCTTTGGTGGACGGGACCAAGCTGCTTTTCCGCAAAGAAGGCGAAGGTAAACGGTTCCTGGGATTGACCGGAACCGACGGTAACATCGGGGAAGGTTCTGTCGAGGTGATTCTGAAGGCAGATGGTAAGGAAATCTATAGCAGCGGTGTCATCCGGCAGGGGGACGCTCCGAAGCAAATCGATGTATCCTTGAAGGATATACGGATGCTGGAAATGGTTGTCGACCCGACGGCCGACGGGGCGAGCGGTGATCAGGTGTTATTGGTATCTCCAGTCATCGGTTATCAGGGGAAGATGCCGGAGATGGTGGATGTCCAGTCAGTCGGGGAAGGACCCAGGCAAAGTGAAACGGTCATTGCACGGTTGGAGCAGCAGATAGGGAAACTGCCTGTGTGGGAGTCCCGGCTTTCGGACCGGACACCGTTCGACTGGCTGTTGACTCCGGAAAAGTCGGAGGCGGGGATTTACCGTTCGCCGGACGGGAAGAGTATTGTGATTGCCAATGGTATGGTGGCCAGGACATTCCGTATCTTTCCGAATTTGGCTACCACACATCTGACGAACCGGATGACGGGCGAAAGCATGATACGTGCAGTCAGTGGCGAGGGTTTTTTACAGATTGACGGAAAGAAGTGGAGTATCGGTGGTTTGGCAGGACAACCCGAAAGAGCTTATATGAAAGAAGAATGGATAGATAAGATGACCACAATACCGGAATCGTTTCTGGTAGAGGATTTCGAAATCAGGTCAGTGGGGGAAACACTTCCTTGGGCACGTAACCGCTGGGCACTGAACAAAAAATCGGCTACAGGAAAGGAACTGGTCTTTACGCTTCGGGGAGATAAGGAGTTGAAGGATGTGGTGGTGAAGCTCTGTTTCGCTGTCTATGACGAGATTCCGGTTATCCGGAAACGGATGGAAGTGGAGAATCAGTCGTCCGTTCCCTTGAATATTGATGCTTTCAAGCTGGAATACCTGGCTTTTGCCGAGCCGGAATCGCTGGGTGACGGTAATCCGGACCTGTTTCGTCTTCCTAATATCCACATTGAAAGTGACTATGCCTGTAAAGGTACCTTTACGGAACGTGAAACGGACATTACCGAGAAATGGGTGATGGACCCGGAATACACTTCGCAGCGGAATTATCCGATGGAAACCCGCTGCATATTGGATGTTTCTCCGGAGATGGGGCCGGACCAGCTTCTGCAAGCCGGAGAGACCTTCTGCACTTTCAACGTTTATGAAATGCCTTTCGATAGCGATGACCGTGAACGTAAGGGGTTGTTCACCCGAAGGTTCTATCGTGCTGTGGCCCCTTGGCTGACAGAAAATCCTATATTCATGCACCTTACTTCCAGTGACCCGGAGACGGTCAGAAGAGCAGTCGACCAATGTGCCGAGACCGGTTATGAGATGATTATCCTCAGTTTCGGTTCCGGTGCGAATGCCGAAGATATATCCGAAGCGAATATTGCCAAATTCAAAGGACTGGTAGAGTATGCCCGTAGCAAAGGTATCGAGATGGGCTGTTATTCGCTTCTGGCCAGCCGCTGGATCAGTGAAGAAGTGGATGTCATCAATCCGAAGACCGGTAAGCGGGGAGGTATGAGGTTTGGCAGTTCGCCTTGTCTGTGCAGTGACTGGGGATATGAATATTTCAGTAAAATCAGAACTTTCTTTGAGAAGACCGGCATGACCTGTTTTGAACACGACGGTTCTTATCCGGGCGATGTCTGTGCCTCCACTTTGCATACACATCATAAAGGATTACAGGATTCACAATGGAACCAGTTTCACAAGATTACGGAACTGTATCACTGGATGCGCGAGAAAGGTATTTATCTGAATGTGCCGGACTTCTATTTCCTGAACGGTTCCACGAAAACCAGTATCGGTTACCGGGAAACAAACTGGTCATTGCCGCGTGACCGTCAGTTAATCCATACCCGTCAGTTGAACTATGACTGTACATGGGAACGTATTCCTTCTTCACTCTGGAGTTTTGTTCCTTTGGTAAAATATCATGGGGGAGGGGCTGCAGCTACATTGGAACCGCTCAGCGAACACCTGTTTGAATACAAGATGCTGATGGTACAGAATTACGGGGCAGGAATCCAGGCTTGTTATCGGGGACCCCGTCTGTATGATACACCTGAGACAAAAGCAGTTGTGACGGATATTATACGCTGGTATAAGAAGTATCGGAATATCCTGAACAGTGATATTATCCACCTCCGTAAGCCTGATGCACAGGACTGGGATGGTATTATGCATGTCAATCCGCAGGGGAAAGAAAAAGGATTCGCCTTATTCTTTAACCCGACAGATGAGGCTATTACACGTAAGATAGACCTTCCACTCTATTATACTGGTCTGACGGAAACTGCCCGAATCCGGGAACAGGAAGGCAGCAGTGTGGAATATAGGTTGGGAAGAGATTATTCGGTGCAGGTGGAAGTGACTATTCCGGCAAACGGGTATACTTGGTATGTCATCGAATAGATGATTCTTTGAAAAAATAAGACCGAATGTAAAAGGAAAATATGTTACATTAGTGTAGGATGCATTTGTAGGGAAAATTTATGCAATGTTTTTATTATGAGAGAAATTATATCAATATTTATTATTTCTGTGTTTGCTTTATCGGGATATGCTCAATATTCCGGAAAGGTTTTTGTTGACAAAAATGATAATGGTATTTATGATTCCGGAGAAAAACTTCTGAAGGGTATTAAAGTTTCGGATGGATTGAATGTTGTAGAAACAGCGTCTGATGGAAAGTTTGTTTTGCCGGGACACGAAAAGGAGAGATTCATTTTTATAACGGTACCTTCTGGATATAAAGCCGTATGCAATCATTATCGTAAGATTGATGATTCTACGGTAAGTTATGATTTTGGTATTGTTCCATATACTGTCGGTATAGACAATAAAGGAGCTCATAGTTTTATTCAAATAACTGATACTGAAATTTCTCAAGTGCAAGGTAATGAAGATTGGGCGGAAAATCTTCATCGGTATGCTACAAATGAAAAGGTTGCATTCATTGTACATACCGGTGATATCTGTTATGAGAATGGTTTGAAATCTCATAAAAAACTGGTAAATACTAGGAACATGGATGTTCCGGTTTATTATTGCATCGGGAATCATGATTTGGTGAAAGGCAAATATGGAGAGGAACTGTTTGAGAATATTTATGGACCGGTTTATTATTCTTTTGATGTAGACAATGTACATTATATCGTTACACCAATGGCGGGGGGAGATTATTGGCCGGGATATACCAAAGACGATGTCTGTAGATGGATGAAAAATGATCTTGAACATGTGAAACCGGGAACTCCTGTTTATGTATTCAATCATGATATACTTACAGAAGGAGATAAGTTTATCTATGGCGGGAAATCTGAATCGATAAATCTTAATGAATATAATTTGAAGGCATGGATTTATGGTCACTGGCATATAAACCATATAAAGAAACAGGGAGATGTATATACCGTTTGTTCCAGTACAATAGACAAAGGCGGCATTGATCATTCCACGTCTTCATATAGAGTAATGCGTGTGGATAGAAAAGGTGATTTCGTATCCGAAATGCGTTATGCATATATAGATAATCAGCTTTGTATATCTTCGCCATCAGGAAAGACCGCATCAAATACAATAAATGTAAATGTATATTCTTCGAATGCTTCTACAGAACAAGTGACATATACCTGTATGTATGGCGAGAAAGTTATAATAAAGGACAGGAAACTTAATCCCAAAACAGATTGGACATGGGGTGCTGAACTTTCACTTGATAGCAAATATTATGATAAGGAACTTAAACTGCTTGTTACTGCTGAGTTTTCAAATGGTGAAAAGCGTGTAGAAGAAAAGAAGTTTGAATATTCGCCGGGAAAAGTGTTGGTAGAACTGGGTGGAAACTGGACTAATCTTCTGGCCAATTCTGAACATATAGGTGGAATCATTTCTTGTCCGCTTGATTCGTTACTCAATCTTGCATGGAGTACAAATGTAGGGGGGAATATTTTCATGACTTCTCCTATTGTATATAACGGAATGGTCTATATTGCATCTGTTGATGATGATAACAGAGGCCGTGCTGCTATCTATGCTTTAGAAGCTAAAACGGGAAAGATTGTATGGAAATATCATGTGGAAGGTTCAATAAAGAATACGATAGCGATAGATAAGGACAAAGTTTTTGCACAAGATATTTATGGTATTATTTATGCCATAGACTGTAACAACGGTTCATTGTGTTGGAAAAAGGATATTGGAATGGGTGTTTTACCTTCATTGACAGAAGGATTGGCTACAAAAGATGGAATTCTTTATGCTGGTACAGGTAAATACCTGCAAGCCATAGATGCTTCTATGGGTGAAATTTTATGGCAGAATCGTGACTGGGGACAAAACCAAGGTTCAACGGCTACATTATCAGTTTCCGATGAAGTGATTATAGGTTCCACACAATGGGGGGCACTTTACGGAAATGATGTAAAAACAGGAAAGATGTTATGGAGCAAATCGCAGGATGGCCTTAGATTCAGAGCCTTATCTCCAGCAATAAAGAACGGGCTCCTTTATCTGGTCTCAGAAAAATCATTTTTCATAATGGATGCAAAAAGGGGGGATATTATTGTGCGGAAAGATTTACCTTATAGTGTGGATGGAACCTCCACGTCTGTCATTTCAGAAAATGAAATAATTTTTGGTACATCAAGGGATGGTTTGGTTGCTCTTGACAGAAGTACATTGAATGAGAAATAGCATTGTCCTGTAGGAAAAGCTTTGATTTATACATCATCATATACACGTCCTGACTCCCAGACAATAGAAACGAGTCCTATAATAGTTGGAAATACTGTTTTTGTAGGAGCTTCGGACGGTTATCTTTATGCTGTAGATAAAAATAAAGGAAGTATAACAGCAAAATATGATTTGGGTGCCCCGATATTCAGTTCGGTTTCTTTTTCTGGAAATACATTATTTGTTTCTGACTTTGGGGGAAATGTATATGCTTTTTGTATGAAAAATAAATAATATTCTTTCCAACTGAAGAGAGCACCATTATAATGTACTGAAATGGCTTGACAGATAAGCTTTGTTTATCAATAGGTTATCTGCTAGTCGATAGGAAAATTAGAATTAATGCATTTTTTTTCTTGATTGACTTGTGTGTGTTTCCAGTTTAAACCTACATATGTATAAAAGCAGGTAAAATGGAAACACACGAATCAATCAAAAGAATATTCCAACTGTACATTGGAAAACATTTCACCCGGATGGGAAGAGCCATATTCGGGAAATGGTTACGTGCGCAACAGGATCAGGTGGAAAAAGAAGAGATGCTGCAACAATGTTGGGAAGCGTCGGAAGGAGAAATATCTGCAGACACGTGGAATGAATGGAACCGGTTGCAGGAACAGCTGGGCATATCGTTCAAGCGGAATGGACGACTTGGAGTAAGATGGATGCGGTATGCGGCTGTCATTGCATTATTTCTGGTAACAGTTGGTGGTACCTATTGGACTGCAGTACAGTATACGCTTCATCAACCTACTGTAATGAGTGAAATGTTTGTTCCATATGGTGAGACACGGGAGCTTGTATTGCCGGACAATTCACGGGTATGGGTGAATGCCGGTTCAACGCTCGTTTATCCGTCTGATTTCAGCCAAATGGATTCACGTACGGTTTATCTGACCGGTGAAGCTTCTTTTCATGTCTCTAAAAATAAGAAGAAACCTTTTATTGTAAAGACAGCAGGATTTGACGTACAAGCTTTGGGTACAGTATTTACAGTAAAATCTTATGCTGGTGAGGATTTTACTGAAGCTACTTTGGAAGAAGGGAGCGTAAAGGTAAGTTTAAAAGAAGGAGACAACCGGTCTTATATTCTGGAACCGAGCGATCAGTTGGTATATTCGCATGTAGATGGTGGAGTCAGGATGAATCGGGTGGACATAGCACTGTACAAAATGGCACGTAAGGGATATCTGATTTTTGAGAATGTTTCGTTTGAACAGATGATTCTTACGTTGGAGAAAAAATACGGAGTGACTTTCCAGTATAATGCTACTCGTTACGGAAACGATTTGTATAATGTGAAGTTTGCACCGGATGAGACTATTGAAAATGTTATGGAAATACTTCATCAGCTGATAGGTATACAATATATAATAAATGAAAAGAACGTGATTATTAAATAATAAAAAAGAAGAGGAATTATCAGAAAAAGAAAACCGGAAAGAAACAGCGGCCAAACTTCTCTTCCCGGTGTTTGAAACCCAATGTTTTGTTCGTATAGAATCTTGAAATAATTAATTTTTAAACGCTTGAATTTCAAAAACACAAATATATGAAATTAAAAAATTTGATACTAGAGGAAAGTAGAAAAAAAATTTCTCGGCTGCTGTGTGTCACCGCATTGTCTACATGTAGCCTCTTTGCTTACGCCCAACAACAGCCTGTCCGGCTGACAGGAAGTAACATCCCGTTGAAAAGTGTATTTAAGCAGATAGAGAAGCAGACGAAGCTTTTTATCGATTACAAATCACAGGACATTGATGACTCGCGTGTTATCCGGAATATGCCTGAAAAGGGTACGGTTCAGGTAATGAATGGGGCGGTTCGTTTGATCCATTACAGTAATTATTGATTTGTTTTTTTAATGGTTATAGTAGAGAGGTATTATTTATTGAATTCTAAATAGATAAGCTTCTCTACTTATAAAATTAGTTTTGATTTTAAGATCGTAATGAGGAATTCAATATTGTTATTAATATTATGGGAATTTAGTACTTTGTTCATAAGTGCATCTTCTGTTGTACATAGTGAAGTGAGTATTAAAGAGATTGCTCCCGGAGTTATTAGTTTGACTTTAGGAGATGTAGATCCGTATACACCTTTTAAGTTATTGGGTTGTAAGCCTAAGTCTGAAAATATGCAGCAAAGTGCTGTAAAGACATTACCTTTTGATTTGTCTGAGGTTGTTATTAAACAAAATAAACGTGGATGTTCAGTTTATGTTCCTTTGAAAGAGAGTGAACAGTTATATGGATTTGGGTTGCAAATGGGAAGTTTTACTCAGCGTGGATTAAAGAAGAAACCTATTGTAAATGATCATCCATTAAAGAATTTGGGATATACACATGCGCCGCAGCCTTTTTATGTTTCTACGTTGGGGTATGGTATTTTAGTTAATACCTTAAAGTATACAACTTTTTTGTGTGGTACTGAAAATGAATTAAAAGAAAATGGAGTAACCATTAAGGAGAGCAATCATGATAAAAATATTACCTCTGCTGAAGATTTGTATACTGTAAAAAGTAGTACAAAATATGTGTATATTGATGTACCTAATACAAAAGGTGTTGAGATTTTCATTATAACAGGACCTGATTTGCGTAAGGTTGTAGAGCGATATAATCTGTTGTCTGGCGGTGGATGCTTACCTCCTTTGTGGGGATTAGGAATAAAATATCGGACGAAATATGACTTTAATCAGCATCAGGTAGAAGATATAGCAGGATATTTTAGAGATAAAAAACTACCATGTGATGTTTTGGGACTAGAGCCTAGATGGCAAACTAATTCATATTCATGTTCTTATGTATGGGATACAAAGCGTTTCCCAAGTTATAAACAATTTATTTCGAATATGAGTTTAAAGGGTTTTAAATTAAATTTATGGGAACATGCTTATGTACACCCTAATTCTCCAATTTATAAGCCGTTAAAACCGTTTTCTGGAAATTTCTTGGTCTGGAGTGGTCTTGTACCTGATTTTTCTTTGGCAGATGCTCGTAAAATATATACAGATTATCATCAAATATTGGTAGATGATGGCATTGCTTCATTTAAAATGGATGAATGTGATAATTCAGATATTTCTTCAGGAGAAGGAAATTGGGGATTTCCTGATATGTCTGAATTTCCTTCTGGAATAGATGGTGAACAGATGCACCAAATATTCGGTTCGTTATATGTAAAAATGATGAATGAACTTTTTGAAAGGAATAATATTAGAACATTTCAAGATTACCGTTCGTCAGGATTATTTATGTCCTCAGTGCCCGCTACGTTATATAGTGATACGTATGATTTCAAGCAATATATTCAAATGATAAACAATGCTGCTTTTGGTGGTTTGTTATGGTCTCCAGAATTACGTGAATCTTCTTCTATTGAAGAATTATTTCATAGATTACAGCTTGTATTATTATCGCCACAAGCTGTTTTGAATATGTGGTATTTGGACATGCCTTCTTGGTGGCAGCCTGATAAAGAAAAAAATAATAAAGGTGAAAAATTACCCAATGTAGAGAATATGGAGGATATTGTACGAAAGCTATTGAATCAACGTATGAGTCTGATACCCTATTTGTATACAGCATTTTTTGACTATTATGAAAAAGGAACTCCTCCTTTTCGTCCTTTAGTAATGGATTATGTAGAAGATAAAAATGTTTGGAGTATAGATGACCAATATATGATAGGTGAAAATATGATGGTTGCACCTTTGTATAATAAAGGCGATAAACGTAAAGTATATTTTCCTAAAGGTAATTGGTTTGATTTTCATACAGGAAAGAAATATGTAGGTGGTGACTATTATGAGATTGAAACTGAATATTCTAAATTACCTATATATGTAAAAGAAAATAGTGTAATACCGGTAGCTAAACCAGAGTTATATATTAATAAAAATACTGTTTTTGAAATTACATGTAGAGGATATGGTATTTCCAATGAAGCAACATTCCGTTTAATTGAAGATGATGGTCAATCATTTGATTATAAGAAAAATAAATTTAATATTTTACTTTTAAAAACGAATGGTTCAAAGACTAATTGGAAATATATTGTAAAGAATTATTCTGATAAGAAATATAAGATTTGTAAATGGGAATTCTTTTAGGAGCCTCTTAGTAAAAAGGGTGTGTTTATATTTTTGAGTTCTTCATTTATCATTGTTGTTTTAAGGTTAGAGTAAGTCTCATGTGCATTTACTTCTATAAAGAGTATTTTTTATGTACTCTTTGTAGA
>CAMWGU010000086.1 GCA_947173895.1 uncultured Bacteroides sp.
TAGTGGTGAAAGGTACTACTAACGGTACTATTACAGGCATTGACGGTGACTTCTCGCTGAGTAACGTAAAAAAAGGGGATGTTATCCAAATTTCGTTTGTGGGATACGTTACTCAAGAAATAAAGTATAAGGGCGAGCCGATGAAAATTGTGCTTCAGGAAGACTCACAAACCTTGCAGGAAGTGGTAGTGACGGGGTATGGTGGTATCCAGAAAGCCAAATCAATGACTGCGGCGGCTGTTAATGTAAAATTGGGTAGCATTGCCAAGTTGCCTGTTACTTCAGTCAGTGATGGATTGGGAGGACGTGTATCGGGCGTTATCACCCAAGGACGTTCAGGTGCTCCGGGCGAAACTTCTAAGATTTGGATTCGTGGTGGTAGCAATATTTTGTACGTTATTGATGACGTTGTGATGGAAACCGCTCAAGGTGAAGTTTTCTTCAACCGTTTACGTCCAGATGATATCGCTTCAATGACCATCTTGAAAGATGCATCGGCTACAGCTGTGTATGGTCCGCGTGCCAATGATGGTGTTGTGGTGGTAGCGACCAAGAAGGGACAAAGCGGAAACGTGGAAATCACTTACAATCAAAAACTCACTATCATGACTCCTTCTTATCGCATGAAAACCATGGATACATGGGACTATGTGAACAAGAAGAACGCCTTGTATGCCGCCAATATGGAAGAGCATCCTGCATACAACGCTACCGAGATGTCAAAATACTACATGGGTCATTTGAACCAACAAGGTTATAACCATCAGCAAATTACCGACATGGTAAACCAGAAATATAACTTGGGATACACTTTGCAAGATGTTAACAACCTTTTCAATCCGTTTGTAACACAAGGTGGTGATATTGAAAACTATTACCAGAGTTACGATCCGTGGGAATGGTTCAATCATACCCAACCCATGGTGCAGTCCAACCTGAGTGTACGCGGTGGAGGTGATCGCGTGAAATACTATACCAGTTTGGGTTATATGGACCAACAGGGTATCAGCGATACTTACGGCTATAGCCAGTACAACGCCATTGTAAATACAGAAGCGTTGTTGTTGAACGACAAGAGCCTGAAGTTTACTTTGAATTTAAATGGTATCAAAGCAACTAAGAAACAACCGGCTGGTGGTGACGGTATTTTCAATGGTGTATTGATTGAAGGTTCGGAAAAACCGAATGTTCCGGAAAACTGGACTACAGGACTGGAAAGGGCAAATGGATTGGATGCCCGTCTACGAACCGGTTTTAACAATACAGACGACTATCGTTTGCAAGCTAGTATGGGATTGAAATGGTCTTTACCCTGGGTGGAAGGCTTGTCTGTAGGTGCTAGTGTGAACTACAATCATAGCTACTCGATGAACAAAACATTCAATCATCCTCAAACCGAAGTGTATGGAAGTCCCTATGCCACTAGCGAAAACACATTCAATGCTGATGATGCCAACTTGACACAGACTTGGAACAACTATTCGTTGACTACAGGAATCTTTCAAGTGGACTATATTAAGTCTTTCGGCAAGCATAATATTTCGGCTATGGTGAACTATCAGAGCCAGGTGAGAAATGAAAACAGTACATGGGTATCGGCCAAGGGCTATCCTACCACTTACACGCCGCAAATTAGTGCCGGTGCTACTCAAACCGGAAAAGGAGGTAGCGAAGTGAATTGGGGATCAGCTACTTATATTGGCCGTTTCAGCTACGACTATGCAGGTAAATATTTGTTCCAGTTGAGTGGTAACTACAACGGTTCGCTGAGCTACCATCCTGATAAACGTTGGGGGTTGTTTTATGCAGCTTCTGCCGGTTGGGTATTGACTGAGGAAAGCTTTATCAAGAATGTTTTGGATCCTAAAGTGTTCAGTATGTTGAAAATCCGTGCCGGTTATGGCGTGGTTGGTAAGGAAAATGCAAGTCCTTACAGTTATATGAACCAATATGCTATGGCCGACGGACGTTTGTTATTGGGTGATAACATGAGCGCTACAACAGCTTGGAAGGAAAAGCATGTTTCCAGCAATTTGACTTGGGGTGAATCACAACAGTATAGTTTAGGTTTGGATTTTGAATTGTTCAAGGGAAAATTGAGCGGTAGCGTGGATACTTATCTGTATCGCAACAAAAAAGACGCTATGGATATGAATCCCAAATTGACTTATACTCCGGTATTGGGATTGCCTAACACGCCGCAAATCAACGCGCCGTTCGTTACTCGTCACAAAGGTGGTTATGAATTTGCATTGAACTGGAAAGATGGTTTCGGCGACTTTGACTACCGTATAGGATTGAACTTCACTCACTGGAATGAAGTGTATGTAAAACACACAGATGAAAGTACCGGTTATTACTATCCGCAGTATGACTACTTGGGCAAAACTGCCGAACAGCCTACTTACTCTGTTCAGTGGCTTACAAACGGTGTGTTTACCGACTATCAGGATATGTATAATTCTTATCTGCACTTCACCCGCAACCACACTGTAGGTACTTTCAGAATGGTGGACTACAATGGCGATGGTGTGCTGAACGCTGGTGACCAGGTTTGGAACGAACGTGCCGGTACAACTCCGCAAACCATCTATGGTATTAATCTGGGTGCTTCATACAAAGACTTCAGCATCGATATTTTCTTGCAGGGGGCTACAGACGTAACCGGTGACGTGCCTTCACCCGGACGTTCACAACAGGGTTATTATTGGAACTATGGTAAATATATGTGGCAGTATTCTTATATGCCCGACGATCCGGATCCAAACAAAGCATTGCCTTTGCCTACCAACGACAGCCGCGGTTGGGGATACAACTATGTGGACAGATGGGTATATGATGCTTCTTACCTGAAATTGAAAAACATCAGCTTGCGTTACGACTTGAAACGCACTGTACTGAAGAATGTGACTTATATCAAAGGTTTGGAACTCAACTTTATCATGAACAACGTATATACTTGGGTAAAGAAAGACAATCCGTTGAAAAACTTGTCCGATCCGGAATACATTCCTGCAAACTCCATTTGGGGAGGAAACAAGCTGGGTAGCTATCCCACTCAACGTTCATATACGTTAAGCGCTATTTTAACATTATAATATGATTCTATTTTAATATTGGAAGAAATGAAAAAACTAAATATTCTGGCAATATGTGCCGCTGTTTGTCTCAGTGGGTGCGATCCCTTGGGCATTGAACCGACAACAGAAGTGTTCGAAGACCAGTTTTGGGCGAATGCACAGTTGTCACGCTCTTTCGTAAACCAGTTTTATCAGTGGGCACCTGCAGGCTGTAACGAGAACTTCCAGACCGAACAATGGTCGGACAACTCTGTGGGAAACATTGACCGTGACCAAAACACATTCCGTCAATTGACTTTCAATGATCGCCAATACGATGAATTGAACGGTCATGGCTTGTTCGATGCTCCTTGGGCAAGCGGTTTCACCCGAATCCGCCAAGCCAATATGGCCATCGAACGTATCCCGCAAGTTCCTAGCATCACCGAAACGGAATTGAATCAACTTTTGGGAGAATCTTACGCTTTCCGCGCGATGTTTTATGCAGATATGGAACGTTATTGGGGTATAGTTCCCATTATAACCAATACAATGACTGTATTCGATGAAACCATGCTTCAGCAAAACAGCCGCGAAGAAGTGTTCGACCAAATTTTGGCTGATTACGACAAGGCATTGGAGTGTTTTTCAAAAACTTCTGCCAAGCCGGCATTGGGATTGCTTAATGCAGACGCGGTACAAGTTTTGAAATCGCGTACGGCATTAACTGCCGCAGCTGCCGCTTCAGGTGCAGCCAAAGGCCTTTTCAGTAATTTGGCAGGTTCGGCTGAAAGCAAAGCCCTTTATCAATTCACAAAATCTGCTAACCATTACTACAACATTGCATACAATGCAGCCAAAGCTGTATATGGCAAATATCAGTTGGAATCGGAATATGCCGATTTGTTCAATGTTACAGAAACTCATAAATCGACAGAAGCGATTTGGCCGGTTATGTTCAATGAAACAAATCGTTCCGGATTCCGTCCCGGAGGTCACTCGCACCCGGTAGGATATCAAAAAATGTATGGTGGTACAACTGATTTTGCTCCCGAATGGGGTGAGACCAAACGTCCCGGTGCTTATCCTACACAAGAATTGGTAGATTGCTATTATCAAAAAGACGTTGCTACCGGCAAGTGGATGCAATGGTGGAAGACTAGCCAGGCACAATCATTGGCAGTTGCGACTAATAATGACGATAAACTGATTGGTACCGGTGAAAACTATGCCGATATGTACAAAGACAGAGACAAACGTTTCTATGCCACTATCCTTTATGATGGCTCTTATTGGGCAGGTGTGGAAAACGAGAAATACTTAATCGCCACTTGGATTGACTATTCCGAACCTACCAAATCGGAAAAATACAGCGCATTGGGTACTTGGTATGCTCATACAGAAAAATTGGCAATTACCGGTACAGCTCAATCTACAGTGACCAGTTACTATCCTGCCAAATATACCATCAGGCGTTTTAAAGACGATGGCACTATTGACTATACACAGTCTTCTGTCTGCTACTTTATGGTACGCTATGCCGAAGCCTTGATGAACATGGCCGAAGCTGCTTATATGTTGGGTGGCAAAGAAAACGAAGTGCTGGACATAGTGAACCAGATTCGTAACCGTGCTGGTTTGGACAATTTCGATGCTTCTGTAGTTGGCCATGATTTATGGGAAGAATACAAATTGCAACGTCGTGTTGAATTTGCATTCGAAGTGCCTGGTGTGAGATATTTCGACCTGCTGAGATGGAACGAAGCAGAAGGAAACACCACCATCGATGAATTGAATCACAACTCAAGCGGTATGTTTATCTATAGGAAAGGTATTGAGAGTGAAGAAATCGGACAGCAAGGGTATCCGGCACCGAAAACCGATCCGAAGTACTTTACTCCTTATTTTGAAGTACGTACAATAGACAACGCATACTACGACCGTAAATTCGACAATGCTGTTTACTACAAGATGCCGTTCCCCAAGACATGGCTTGAAAGTAATAAGAATATGGTTCAGAATCCGGGTTGGGAAAATAGAAGTTATCAATAAATTTTTAACGTAGAAAGATATGAAAATTAAAAGTATATTGACCGCAGCAACCCTTTGCCTTACTTTATTGGCTAGTTGCAATAGCGGCATAGAATACAACGAAGTGCCCGAATCTGTTTACTCAAATGTAAACTTGGGTAGCGGGTTGGCCAAAATACGTGTCCGTGAACTTTTCAACAATAAAGTATGGCAAGTCAATCATAACGATGGCAAAGGCCAATGGTTGGAAAATTATCTGGCACAGACACAAATTAGCCAAGACTACCAAGACGGTAAGGACTATACCAATAATACCGGAAGTGCCATTACCATTATGGGAAAGACTTTGAATCCGGGTGAAACCATGTATGTAAAAAATACATTGGAAGTGGTAGATGACAGCAATGCTCCTGACGGAAAGAAGTATATTGCTCACTTGTTTTCGCCTACAAAAGCTACTTACTCTACTCCGAACAAGGGACACCTTTTCATGGAATCGGCTTTTGCTAATGAAGCCATCAAACCGGTTTTTGTAGATGAAGTGGAAAAAGGCAAGTCACAGTACATTGTTTATCCGGTTCGCCAAGATGCTTTGGTTATCGAATTCATTTTGGAGGATCCATACGCTTGCCGTGTGGAAAGAGTGAATGGTGCGCCTGCATTGGGCACGCCTGGTGACTATACAGTGCCTCAACAGTATATGGTAATTAATACCGCATTCCGTCCTAAAGGTGCACCGGAATACAGAAGACTGTATGAAATTCGTGTACAGTTGTTGGACGAATCGAAGTAGGTGGATAATCCGACTTTGACAATACAAGTATAACCTCTGACCCTGTATCCATAGAGAAGTATGGATACAGGGTTGTCCATTTATAAACCGCAATCAGTATGAAAACTAAAGTATTACTTATATTGACATTTGTTTTTGTCTGTACAACATTTAATTGTCATGCGCAACCATCCATATCAGACAACTATTTGTTCAAACAATTTCAAGATGCCCTTGTAGTGTATAAAGATGGCAGATTGTTCAATGTCCCGGCCAATTACAATTTATTGGATAATCGTTTCGTCTTTATAGACAAGGCTGATCAAGACAGGGAAAAGGAATTTTCGGATTTAGATTTGATAGCCGTGATTAAAATGGGTGGAAAAGATTTCTTGCCTACTAGCGGAAAAGCAACAGAAGTGATGCAAGCTCATCCCCGATTCTATGTATCGTATGTGGGATATTCACGCCAAGCACCCAAACCGCTCACTTATGGAGGTGTTACAGAAACCGCATCGGTAGATACTTATTCGGGAACAGGATTTATCAATAGAGAACAATCTGGTGGACGGGTGATAAAGCACATCGACAAGGAATATGAAGTACAGATAGGAAAGAGGGAGAAGACTTTTTTCAACGAAAAAACCTTTCTTAAACTATTCCCGAAAGCAAGGCATGAGGAGTTGAAGGATTATATCGAGAAACAAAATATAGATTTCAACATTCCCGAACAGGTGCTTCAACTTTATATGTATTCGCAGAAGGAGGCTTTGGGCCAATCCAAGTGATTGGAAGCATTAAATAAATGTCCGTAATTAGCTAAACTCGACCACATTGAAAATGAAGATATGCTTCGTTGGTCGATGAAGTATATCTTCGTTCTCAGAGGGTATATATTGGCCGAATGCGGATATTCATTTCATTTTACACTACCCATTTAATTAAAAATCGTATCCCATACTCCGGTCGGATAAAGAAACGTATAAATGGCAGGAAAAGGTAAACTTGTCTGTCGCTTTGCAAGATGCATCGGGGAAGCCGCTTTCCGGCAATTTTTCGATTGCAGTCACCGATAATTCCGATTTGCTGCCAGACTCCACTTATACCATCTATTCATCCTTGTTGTTGAGCTCCGAACTGAAAGGCTATATCGAAGAACCGGGATGGTATTTCTATTCGGATGAGCCTTTCAGAAGGGAAGCATTGGATTTGTTGATGCTGACACAAGGCTGGAGGTGTTACCGGTTGGAGCGTGCGCTTGCAGCCGATTACGAAACACCGGCTATTGCCCCGGAATTATTCCAGCAACTTACCGGTGACGTGAAACGGTTGGTAGGAAATAAGGCTGCCAAAGAAGCAAAAGTGACGATGAGCGTGCCAGCGCAAGGAGTACTGGAAGAAGCGGGAACGGACGAGGAAGGGCATTTTGACTTTCATCCATTTGAATTCCCAGATAGCACGATTTATAATGTACAGGCTGTTTCGGCCAAAGGAAGCTCCAATGTGCTGTTGTCTCTTCATCCGGAAAAATATCCGGCAGTTGACCAGCCCTGGACATTTACGGGAAGAAGACATGGCACGGGTCAGTTGCAAACAGAGGATGCCCCTGTCAATGTCAGTTTTATGGATAAATCCAACCGGCGAATGAGCTATGAGAACGGTATGCGCAATGTATTTCTGGAAGACGTGGTGGTGACAGCCCCAAGAAGAAGACTTCCCAAAACCCTTTATGAAACGATACCGGGATGTATCACCTTTCGACAGGAAGATATTAAGGAAATACCGGATATGTCGTTGGCGAGATTTATAGAATCCAGGTTTCCCGGAGTGTTAGTTACTCCCGATAGCATTTTTTTCGTAAAGAGAGGGTAAGGATAATCTTGAATGAGTTTCCGGTAAACGATTTTATCATGGAGCTCCTGTTGACACAAACATTGAACATGAGAGATATTGAGCAAATTGATTTTAATCGGGATCGAGCCGCCGGATTGGCTTGGTTTCCTAAGACCGGTGCTTTTTTTATTGCGATTAAACTGGGACAAGGTGTATCTGTGACCAATTACACGCCCAAGAACATCGGACAGAGCCGTTTGCTAGGTTACCAAAGGTCTATTGCTTTCTATTCTCCTAAATATGAGACGAAGCAACCCAAAAAGAATCCGAAGCCTGATTTGCGGACCACCCTTTATTGGAATCCGAATATCCATACCGACAAGCAAGGCAACGCTTCGGTCGAATTTTACACGGCCGATAGCGAAGTATCCTTTTCTGTCGTGATAGAAGGAGTGACGGATGATGGTAAGTTGATACGGTTGGTGAAACAATTCTGAATTCGGATGCATCAAGAACAGCATTAGTAGCCGCCTATAAATACGGCTTTTTACACGTACGTATGCATAACCTTACACATACGTACGTGTTTATTGTTCGCGTATTGTCTGTCTGCTGATTACAAAAACACTTACTTCAAGTGGTCATACGCTTCGTCCGTTACCGGTTCAAGCCATTCGTTGCTGGCGTTCTCGCCCGCCTTGGTGGTGTAGGTGAGATGCTGGAACCAGCTGTCCTTTGCCGCTCCATGCCAATGTTTGGCTCCGGCAGGAATGGTGATGACTGTCCCGGGAACCATCTCGACAGCTTCTTTTCCATCCTCTTGGTACCAGCCCCGGCCTGCGACGCAAATCAGCACCTGCACGGAGTTGTGATGGATGTGCCAGTTGTTGCGGCAACGAGGTTCGAATGTCACGTTGACGGGGCCTCCGTTTTGTGCGTCCATCGGAGCCAGGTAGCTGTTGCCTATGAAATATTGTACGTATGCCGTGTTGGGTTCGCCTATCGGGTACACCGTTGTGCGTTGGAAAACCGCCTTGGCATCTTCGCCGGCTACGTCTTCCGCCCATACATCCTTGGCAAGGCGGAATGCTGCCCAGGCTTTCGGCCATCCTGCATAGAATGCCGTGTGGGTTAGGCTTTCGGCTATTTCATCACGGGTGATGCCGTTCTTTTTCGCTTCTTGCAAGTGGTAGGTCAACGAACTGTCCGTAATGCCCTGGCTGATGAGCGAGGTGAGAGTGACCAGGCTGCGGTCGCGCAAGCTGAGTTTGTCGGTGCGGCTCCATACCTCGCCAAAAAGTACATCGTCGTTGAGTTCGGCAAACTTGGGAGCGAACTCGCCCAACTGGGTGCGTCCGGCTGTCTGTATGATTTTCTTTTGTGCTGTCATATTGGATGGAATTAAAATGATTAAAGTTGAAAGAATAAAAATATGGATGATATGATGTCTCATGTGCATAATTGTTTGATGGGGTGGAAGTGCCTGTCTTATTTATCACATAGTTGTTTCTTGAAAAACGCGTCAATCTTGCCAAAAGGAATCTTCTCCCTGTTGTCGTACAAATCGACATGGCTGGCTTCCGGGACAATCATCAGTTCCTTATTGTCGCCTTTCAGCTTCTTGAAGGCATCTTTGCTGAAGTAGCGGCTGTGTGCCTTTTCGCCGTGGACGATGAGTACCGCGCTCTCTATTTCGTGGGCATACGCCAGTATTGGCATGTTCAGGAAGGCGAGGGAAGAGGTTACGTTCCAGCCGCGGTTGGAGTTGAGTGAACGTGGATGGTAGCCGCGTTCGGTCTTGTAGTAAGCGTGGTAATCTTTCACGAACTGGGGGGCATCTTCGGGCAGCGGGTCGATGACTCCTCCTGCCAGGGCGTAGGTGCCTTCCTTGAAGTCTTTGGTTCGCTGGGCATTCAGTGCATGGCGTTTTTCCATTCGTTTCTCGGTACTGTCTTCCGCATCAAAGTATCCGTTGGCGGTGACACGGGTCATGTCGTACATGGTCGATGCTACCGTTGCCTTGATGCGTGTGTCGATGGCTGCCGCATTGATGGCCATGCCTCCCCATCCGCAGATGCCGACGATGCCGATGCGTTCGGCGTCCACATCGGGGCGTGTGGCGAGGTAATCAACGGCAGCCGAGAAGTCTTCGGTGTTGATGTCGGGCGAGGCCACGTAGCGGGGTTGCCCTGCACTCTCTCCCGTGAAAGAGGGGTCGAAGGCGATGGTCAGGAACCCTTGCTCGGCAAGTGTCTGGGCGTAGAGTCCCGATGCCTGTTCTTTCACCGCGCCGAACGGGCCGCTGACGGCGATGGCAGGCAGTTTGTCTTCGGCGGTTGTTTTAGGTACATACAAGTCGGCGGCGAGTGTGATGCCGTAACGGTTGACGAAGGTCACCTTGCTGTGGTTCACCTTGTCGCTTTTCGGGAACGTCTTGTCCCATTCCTGTGTCAGTTTCAGTTCTTCCATATTTTTGTTATTTTGAATGTCTTGTGCATGGCTTCCTGTCAGGCCGAAGAGGCAGAGGAAGGCGGCGGTCAATAAAGTTCTTCGTTTCATAATCGTTCTGTTTCTACTTTTGCTTTTCCACGTTGCAAAAATACCGGGAAATAGTTTTTCGGGTGGTAGATAAATTACGGATGTTATAACCTTTATTACATAAATCTCGGGGTGGAAATGCATCAATCGGGCTATTTTATTCTTTGGATTGCACAGGGATATGTGCCGGAACGGCGAGTCGAATGAATCTTTTCAGTCCTTCTGCCAGCGTGGTGCGTGGGCATGCGATGTTCCAGCGCATGAATCCTTTCCCTTCGGTTCCATACATGGTTCCTGCATTAAGCCACAATCCGGTTTCGGCAACCAACCGCTGTTCCAGTTCCTCTGAGGAGAGACCGATCCGGCGACAATCCATCCAGACGAGATAGGTGCCTTCTAAGGTGGCAATGGGGAATTCCGGCAGGTGCTCCCGACAGAAGGTTTGCATATAGAGATAATTGGCATGCAGATATTCGATAAGTTGGTTCAGCCACTCTTCTCCTTCGTTGTAAGCCGCTTGGGTGGCGATGACTCCGAACGGATTGACATCGCATACCTCATTGTCATTGATGGCACGGTCGATTTTCATCCGGCGGTGGGCATCGGCACAGACGATGTTTGCAATCTGTAGCCCGGCTATATTGAACGCCTTGCTGGGAGATATGCAAGTGACGGAATGGCGAAGAAACTCTTCCGAAATGGAGGCAAACGGCGTGTAACGATGTCCCGGGAAGACCAATTCGCAATGAATCTCGTCCGACACGACCGTAACGCCATGCCGGATGCAGATTTCGCCGATATGTACCAGTTCTTCACGCCTCCAAACTCTTCCGGCAGGATTGTGGGGATTGCACAGCAGCATCACTTTTACTTTTGGGTCAGCCGCCTTTCGTTCCAGGTCTTCGTAATCAATCGTGTAAGTATGGTCGGTAAAGATTAACGGGGAAGAGACCCTTTCGCATCCGTTGTTGTGGATGGACGAGAAGAAGCAGTTATAGACGGGTGTCTGCACCAGCACTTTGTCTCCTGGTACGGTCAAAGCCTTGATAACCGCCGAGATGGCAGGAACCACACCAGAGGTATAGATCATCCATGCACGGTCCATCTTCCAGTCGTGACGGCGTGCGAACCATTCCGTAACAGCTTCGTAATAGCTGTCGGGCACGCGAGTGTAACCGAAAATGCCGTGTTCCACCCGTCGGCGCAGGGCTTCGACGACGGCGGGGGCTGTACGGAAATCCATATCAGCCACCCACATAGGCAATACATTTTCGCTTTCGGCACTGTCCCATTTATAGGAATCGGTTCCCCTTCGTATAATTTGTTTATCGAAATCGTATCTCATGTGCCTTTGCTTTAGTCGGTAAAACAAGTTCGTTCATCCCGGAGGCGGATTTCGCAATCGGCGGGTGCCTTGATGTTCTCGTTGATGGTGATGGAGCCATACTCATCGGCCACGATGCGTCCCGACATCGGATTCTTGATATTCGTGATGGCTCCGCGAATATCCGCCTGCAATGTGCTGTACTCGAAGGCGCGGTCGCAGTCCGGTCCGAAGGTGCAGTTTTCAAGTATCAGGTTGTGAGCGTAGCAGAGCGGTTGTTCGCCGGTGATGTGGCAGTTCACCAGACGCAGGTTCTTTGAGTGCCATCCGAGGTACTCGCCGTTGAGTTCGGAATCGTAGATGGTGACATTCTCCACTTCCCAAAAAGCGTCCTTCGTTGTGATTTTGGCATGGTGGATTTCTACGTTCTTCACGTACTGGAATACATATTTGCTGTCGCTCTCCAGGCCGTCCACATAAATGTCGTTGCTGAACATGAAAGGATAGGTGCCACCATGCAGCTGGAGGTTCTTGATGCGGATGCCGTTGCAACGCCAAAACACCTCATCGGCATCGTTCATCGTTACGTTCTCAATGTCTATTTCGTCCATCTCACGAAACATTTTCGGTGCGTCGATAATCGTGTCGGTCATCTTCAGGTGGTCGGAGTACCACAATGCCGAACGACCTCCGACATCGAAATAACAACGGTCAATCTTGAAGCCGTGTACATGCCAAAAGGGATAGTTACCCTCGAAACGGCAATCTACAGCTTCTATGTTGCTACACTCTTTGATGGCCGATTCACCGGCGCGGATAATCACATTTTCCAGACGGAGGTCATGGGAGTTGAACAAGGGACGCTCACCTCCGAACTCAGTATCTTTAATCAGGTTCATTTGATGTATTGTTTTAGTTGTTAGTCATTATTATTTGATTTTCACATCGCAAAATTACGCTGAAACTACAAACCATGCGGTAGATGAATTACGGAGAAGATAACCCCAATTACGGGTCAGCAGATATTTCCGGTTGGTAATATTCCGTCAGTCCGATATAATCATAGGAACATCGCA
>CAMWGU010000087.1 GCA_947173895.1 uncultured Bacteroides sp.
TTTGCCGAATTGGTATTAAAAATATCGGAGAAATATCCTGAATTACTATTGGAATTATATACTGAGTGATATTTGATTATGACATTTTATTATATGAAATCGATGAAGAAGATAATTTTGTTTATGATAGCTGTAACGTCCGTTTTCCGTTTGTTTGCGGTAGAGACGATACCGGCAAAAGAGTTTTCAAATCCAGACCGTATTCGTTATGACGGTTCTTGTATGACCATTGACGGTAAGGATGTATTCATCTATAGTGCCGCTTTTCACTATTTCCGTTGTCCCGAAGAATTGTGGCGTGACCGTTTCCAGAAGATAAAGGAGGCCGGCTTTAATACGGTAGAGACTTATGTTCCATGGAACTGGCATGAACGGGAAATGCCTGCGGGATTATCAGATACGACAAAGTTTGACTTTTCTGATATAAAGAGATGGTTGAAGATGGCACAGGATGAATTTGGCTTTTATACGATAGTTCGTCCGGGACCATTCATCTGTGCGGAATTTTCGGGAGGAGCATATCCCCGTTGGTTGGCTAAATTCCGTCCTCAGGGCTATCAGGGGCTTTGGTTGCGCAGTGCGGATCCTACCCACGTACGTTGGTGTGTCCATTGGTTCGATGCTGTCTGCAAAGCATTGGCCGATGAACAGCTTACCAGAAAGCCGAAAGGCGGGAAAGGTATCATCCTTATCCAAATAGAGAATGAATACAATGCCCATGGGTGTGAGAATAAGTCTTATTTTTTGAAGGAACTCTACCGTTCCGTGCGTCGGAACGGGTTCGATATTCCAGTCTTTACTTGTCTGACTGGAGAATGTCGTGGAAGCAGCGATAAGGAATTTTCTCAGGTGTTCGATTGTGACAATTATTATGTCGGCCAGTCGGATGCACCGAGTTGTGCCTACCGGATGGTCTCTCTGAAGAGTAGTCAGCCTGACGCTCCCGGCTTTGTGACAGAACTGCAGGGGGGCTGGTTTTCTCTGGTGACTGGTACGCTGAGTGAAGAGCATTATTCGGATGCCCGTCATTTCAAGGCCATTGGTCTGATGAGCATGTTGGGCGGATGTACGGGGATAAACTATTACATGTTTGCCGGAGGTACCCATTTTTCCGGTTGGGGAGCCCGCGGGATGACCACTTCGTATGATTACAATGCCGCTATCCGTGAAAGCGGTGCTGTGGGTGATAAATATTTGGCAGCAAAAGGATTGGGAGAATTCCTTCATAAGTATGAATCGCAGTTGGTAAGATCTACGGGAGGACCTTGTAAGATAGAAGGAGTCCCAGAATCTGTATTCGGAGGAGTTAGGATGGCGCAAGATGGTACCTTGTTTGTCTTTCTGCATAACACGGATACGGGTAAACTCTGTAAAGGGAAGGCAACCTTATTGCCGGGAAAGATACAGTCGCCTCGGCAGGCGATGTATAATATCGATCAGAATGGGAATAAAGTATTGATGCAAGTAGACGAATCCCAAAAGGGGGATTCTTTGGCTGTGTCACCGATACAGGTAACCTATGAGTTGGGTCCTTTGGATACGAAGGTGTTGGTAATACCTGTAAAAAAGAATCCGGAGAAAGGTGTGTGGTGGCCTAAAAAACAATCTGCCATAGAACGTCCTTCTCGTTTACCTGCCCCGGTGCGCATCGCCTCGGTGAAAAGGAGGGAAGATTCGACAGAGAAAGCACAATGGATTTCTTTATCTCGTTTGGTCTCTTTGCCTGATTTAGGCATCAATGATTTCCGGTATAGCCTGTACCGGGCCAAAGTGAACTTGAGCAGACAACAGGTGGAAAATGAGAAGTATCTGCTGTTCAATATGTTTACACGAGATATTGTATCTGTACAGGTGAACGGGAAGAATGTCGTCCGTCTTTTCCCTGACAAAGCTGATGCACAGACATGGACCACACGGAACTGTTTTGATCGTATACGTCCGGATGAGTATGACAACCGGTTCGATGTTTCCGGCACCTTACAGGAAGGGGAGAATGAGATTTTGGTTGTCTATGAAAATTTGGGCCATGCCCACGGATATGTACCGATGGAGGAACTTTCCGGAATCCGTGAAGCCGGGCTTTCCGTTTCGGAGACAGCTTTGTCGCATCCGCTTGAATGGGAATATGCTGCTGATGCGGCTGGTGTGACAGAAGGCTGGATTCTGCCCCGATTCGACGATGGGGACTGGTCGGTGGTTCCGCTTGACATCCGTTCGGAGATTCCCCGGAAGGGGAACGGGATACAGCCGGTGGCAGAACAGGACGGGCTGCTGACTTGGTATCGTATCGAGTTTACCTTACCTTCTCAGAACCCCTCTGTCTGGATTCCCTGGCTGATGAGGATTAACGCTTCCGGCAACGGGTTCATGTGGTTGAATGGCCACAACATCGGCCGCCATTGGGAAGCCGGTCCGCAGCGGGAATTCTATCTGCCCGAATGCTGGTTGAATTTCGGTAAGGACAAGAAGAATGTCCTGGTTCTGGGCTTGCGCCAGACGGTCAACGGAGCCGTGATAAAGTCCATGGAAATAGCCCCTTATCGGGATGCTGCAGAAATGAAGGAATAGGAATCCGGACAAATGGAGAAGTTTAATAAAGATCAATCACCGTATAAATAAAATGGAGTTATTGTATATGAATGGATTTACCAAGATGAACAGTATATGGGTATTGCTTCTGGTGTTGATAGGTACTGCCTGTGCAAGAAAAGAAAATGCCCGTATCACATTGGATATGAATACGGACTGGGCTTTCTATCGTGGGGATGTTGCACACGGTGAAGATGTCGGTTTGGATGATTCCCGATGGATACCTGCAACCATTCCTCATATCATGCAACTGGAAAAGAAACATTGCGGTGGGGATGTTATCTACGACGGTATCGGCTGGTATCGTCGGTATTTCAAACTTCCGGAGAATTATGCGGGTAAACGTATCGCCGTGTCGTTCGAGGGAGTGATGAATGCCTGTGAACTGTTTGTCAATGGTCATAAGGTGACGGAACACAAGGGAGGGTATGTTGGTTTCACATCGGATATCTCTGATTATGTCAACTGGAACGATGACAACCTCCTGGCTCTGCGTGTGTCTGCCGCATACGATTCGCTGACTCCTCCGGGAAAGCCCCAGGATCGTCTGGATTTTTATTATTACAGTGGAATCTACAGGGATGTGAAGATGGTTGTCACCGACAAGCTACATATCTCCGACGAACTGGAAGCGGATGAAGTGGCGGGCGGTGGACTTTTCATCACTTACCCGAAAGTGGAGAAGGAAGAAGCTTTGGTGGCTGTCCGTACCAGCCTGAAGAACGGTCATGGGGAATGCCGCAATGGGGTGTTGCAGTCCGTGCTGAGGGATGAGGAAGGAAAGGTGGTGGCAGAACAGGAGAATCCGTTCTCACTGGAAGGTGGAGACGACTGTTGTCTGGAGCAGACCCTGACTGTCAGTAAGCCACTTCTTTGGCATCCCTATCATCCGCACCTTTATGAACTGGAGTGTCAGGTGAAGGTGGACGGTAAGACGGTCGACTCCCGTACGGAAACAATAGGTATCCGTACCATCCGATACGACCGCGACAAAGGTTTCTTTATCAACGGTGAACATCTTTACCTGGTCGGGGCCAACCGCCATCAGTCGTTCCCGTATGTAGGGGATGCGGCTTCCAATTCCATGCAGGAACGTGATGTGATCGACATGAAACGGGGTGGTTATAATGCCGTGCGTGCCGCCCATTATCCCCAGGACCCGGCTTTTCTTGCCGCTTGCGACAGGTACGGACTGCTGGTGGTTGAATGTATTCCCGGATGGCAGTATTTCAACGATGAACCGGTATTTACCGAACGGCTTTGCCAGGTGGCGCGTGAGATGATCCGTCGCGACCGTAACCATCCGTCCATAGTCCTTTGGGAGACTGCGCTGAATGAGACGCATTATCCGTTGGAGGTGGTCAAGTCCATTTATCGGATTGCCCATGAAGAGTATCCCGGCGATCAGATGTATACATCCGCCGACTATTTCAGCCATGAAGAGACGGAACCTTACTATGACGTTTTCTATAAACAGGTGGGCCGTTTCCCGAAGGACGGGAATGTGATGAGTAATTACCTGGACGACCAGATTGCTGTCAAGCCGCTCCTTACGCGTGAATGGGGTGACGGAGTAGGTGAAAAACCGCGTGTACGCCTGGATGAGAATGAAGAGGAGCAGATGAAGCAATGCCGCGGACGTTTCCAGCAGCTGATAGGGAAAGGCTATTTCGACTGGTGCATGCTGGATGCCAATCCGCGTATGGGCGGCCATTTCTTGTGGAGTTACAACGACTATAACCGGGGTGCGGAAGAGTATACGATGTTCTGTGGTGTGGTCGATGTGAACCGTTATCCGAAGTTCAGCTACTACATGATGCAGAGCATGCGTCCGAAAGAAGTCTCTCAACCGGGACTTTATGAGGGGCCGATGGTACATATCGCTTCTTTCAACTCCTCGGAGAAATACATCTCATCGACAACCGATATACCGGTCTTTTCTAATTGCGATGAAGTCCGTCTTTACCGGAATGGGAAACTGATCGGACAGCAGACACGGGAAGCGCAGAAGGATACTTATGGAGCCATCATCGAAAAGGGCGGAAGTCCGCTCTATCTCTTCAATGCCGGTGGCTATGAAAGCGGAGAACTGAAAGCAGAAGGCGTGGTGGACGGGAAAGTAGTTACCACTCATACGGTCCGTACTCCGGGTGCACCTCATCATGTGGAAGTGGTTGTTTCCGATCATCCTGTCATTCCGGTTGCAGACGGTAGCGATATGATTCCGGTCTATTTCATCATCTGCGATGAAAACGGTACAAGAGTAAACACTTCAGATGCGGAGATTCGTATTACTGTTACTGGTGAGGGTACATTGATAGGTGACGGTATCCGCCGGATCGGCATCAACCCGCAGCGCGTAGAAGGGGGCGTTGGATTTGCTTTTGTCCGCACTACCAAGAAGGCTGGACGGATTACCCTGACGGCTACATCGGAGGGACTGCAGAGCGGTAAAACGGAGATTACTACCCGTCGTTTTGAAGGAGAATACCTGCCGGACGGTTACCATCGTCCTTTTACCGGCAATGAGGAAGATGGTGTAGTTGTCAAGCCGACCCGTTGGGACAAACAGATATTGGAAAGGCCGGTAGCTGAAATTGAGTCGGTTAAGGTTTCCTCCACCCAAGACGGTTATCCGGAATCGAACCTGACCGACAGTGATGATTTCAGTTGGTGGATTGCCGGCGAGGATACTTTTCCGCAGGTCATCACACTGACACTAACAGAGCCGACGGATATCATCGCCAGCCGCATCCGTTTCCAGAAAGACAGTTCTTCATATAAGCATCGGGTAGAGGTCTCGGAAGACGGGGCTTCGTGGGAACTTCTGTATGAGCGTGAATGTACGGGTTGGGATTTTAAACCGGTACGTCTGGGAAAGAAACTCAGATACTTTCGGCTAACCATAGAAGATGTGTCGGAGGGAAGAGCAGGACTGGCGGAAATTACACTTTTTAAATAGCCAGGTGTAATAGAGGGAATAGGTACGATAGGAGCATCATGATGTTCTGTATAGAAATTTTGCTCTGTTCCTTCAGTCAATCAGTAATAAACATTTGAATGAAATGAGAAGTTATAGTCCATTGTTAAAATAGTAGAATCTAATTATCATCAGTGGTGATCGTATGAAAAAGTATTGGATATTCATAAGTACATTATGTCTATGTGCTTGCGGTGTAAAAGTTTCAACAGATAAAGAAGAAGTTGGCTGGCAAAAAGAAACTTCCGGCGTTTGGACCATGTCGGTTGGAACTCCTGAAAAGGTGAATTTGTTGAGTGAATTACATATCACGCCAAAGATGGAGGCCATTCAAAAGATGGGTGAAGCGGATCTTCCTATTTCGGAACAGGATATTACAACAGAAGTAGTAGATGGAAAAACGTATATCCGATTTCCGCTGGAAAAAGATGAAAAGATATTTGGCTTGGGCTTGAACTTTAAAACGGTTGAACAGCGGGGACGTATTATGCGTCTGCATGTCGATCATTACGGAGGTACGGATGATGGACGTACCCATGCGCCAGTTCCGTTTTTCGTTTCTTCCAGAGGATATGGGGCATTGATAAATAGTGCCCGCTATATAGATGTCTGGTGTGGTACGAGTGTGCGTAAGGACAGTAAGAATCCTCCGGTAGTAAGAGACAGGAATACGGATAAGCAATGGGCAGCCCAACCATATTCGGATAATCTGGAATTCCTAGTTCCAGCCGAAGGGGTAGAAATCGTTTTGTTCGGTGGACCAACGATGTTGGATGTCGTACGTCGGTTCAATCTGTATAATGGAGGAGGCGCTTTGCCTCCGAAGTGGGGTTTGGGCTTTTGGCATCGTGTTCCTACTTTGTTTTCAGATAAAGAAGTGAATGAAGAAGTAGCTGAGTTCGAAAAGAGAGGATTCCCGTTGAGTGTGATAGGTCTGGAACCGGGTTGGATGAGTCGTTCTTATCCATGTACGTATGAATGGGATGTTACTCGCTTTCCTGATCCGGAAGGTTTTGTCAAAGGCTTGAATGATAAACATATCAAAACTAATGTATGGATTAATCCGTATGTATCACCTGATGGAGAACTGTATGAAAAGATCGAGCCATATACCGGTTCTCATACTGTCTGGTGTGGTATTGTTCCGGATTATTCATTACCGGAAACCAAAAAGATCATGACTGATCATTTCAAGAAGCATCAATTGGATAAAGGAGTAAGTGGCTATAAGATGGATGAAAATGACGGTTTTGATTCTTGGTTATGGCCGGATGTGGCAAAGTTTCCTTCAGGGAATAGTGCAGAGCAATTACGTCAAATATATGGTTCCTTGATGCAGGATGTGACCACGCAAATGTATCGTTCTGCAAATAAGCGAACTTATGGTTTGGTACGAGCAGCTAACGCGGGAACAACATCTTATCCTTATGTCATATATAACGATTATTATAATCATCGTGATTTTATTACTGCCTTAATAAATAGTTCCTTTATCGGTATTCTTTGGACTCCAGAAGTTCGTTCGTCAGGAAATGCGGAAGAATGGTTGCGTCGAATGCAGACCGTTTGCTTCTCACCGTTAGCAATGTTAAACGCTTGGGCTGATGGAACAAAACCTTGGAGCTTTCCAGAAGTCGAGAAAGCTGTACAGGAGGTAGCATCATTACGAACTCAACTGATACCTTATCTTTATACGGCATTTGCAGATTATGCCTTTTATGGAACTCCTCCTGTGCGCGCCATGAATCTGGAATCGGGTTACCAGGCTAAAACGACCGAAGAGCAAGGCGAGTTGGATGCTACCAAGAACCCTTACGCCATGGCTGTTCGTCGGGAAGTAAAAGACCAGTTTATGGTTGGTCCTAGTTTATTGGTTGCGCCTTTGTTTGCTGGGGAAGAAGAACGTCAGGTTGTGTTGCCTCAAGGTAAATGGTATGATTTCTATACAGGGAAATATGTAGGAGAAGGAGAAGTCATTACCGTTAAACCAGGTTTGGATAAAATACCGGTATATGTAAAAGATGGAGGTATTATTCCTTTGTGGCCCAAATTGACAAAGGTGGATGCAGAAAAACACCCGATTGAAATCCGGTATTATGGAGCGAAACCATCAATTTATGAACTCTATGATGATGATGGTGAGACATACGATTATGAGAAAGGAGAGTATTTACGAATCCCAATTGAAGTAAGAGTTGATTCTGAAGGAAAAAAGAAAGGTGAAGTACGTATTCCGGAAGGAAAATCGACATGGTCTTATGGAGATTTCTCATTTAAGTTTATGACGAAATAATACAATTTATCTCTGAAAGAATAAATAGAGCTGTAGATACTAATTGAAAAGTGCGCCATATTTTAATTGAAAAGTGCTCCATCCATACTTGTTACAAAATTACATATAAGTTTAAAATCTTCATTTATCTTGTCTCATTTTTTGTGTTTCCTTGAGCCTATAAGACAGTCCGGTCATATTTACCAGATAGGCTTTATGTGTAAGCCTGTCGACCATTGCCGCTACAAGTACCTTGTCCTTTATGATTTCATTCCATCTGTTAAAAGCCAAATTTGTAGCATTCAAATCTTATAGAAAAGCTATATTATAGGAAAGAACGATTAAGAGATTGCATATTTTCTGTTTGGAATTGCTTTCATAAAGAAGAAGTTATCAATTATTCACGAATCTCTATATCTAACGCATGGAAAAACTTATTGTTGCTTTTTGAAAATGAACATGAAAAATGTGAATTTTTAAAAGCTTTTGGTACAATGGTACCATCTATAACATTTGCATATATAAAGCATTTTATTGATGAAAAAAGACTTAATCCTAATAATTCATCACCATTTGAATCTGATGATATTATTTCAATATTATCTCATTTTTCCCATTCAGATGAATCGGATATTGTTATAGCATTGACTTTGATGGTGGAATATATCAGTGTAAAACCCAAAGAAATTGAGAATGTAGCAAAAATAATTTCTGAATATTGGATATATGATGATATTGATTATGTAAATCTGTATAAACGTGAAACTACTATTATTGATGCGATAATAAATTTGTCTGGAAATAGTGAAATTGGATTTCACTTTTCTAGCCTAATTCTGCCATCTTATCTTAAATTTACATATTCTCTTACACGAGCTAAAGGAAGACAATTTATGTATGGTAAATATCCTGTTATAATTTCGGATGAACTAAAAAATAATCGTAAGAAAGTATGGAAATGGATTATCTCGAATATCTCTAAAATAGATCATTTGGTGTTTATTAAAAAACTATATAGAGACTTTTATAGAACTGAATTATAAAATTTAAATGATTATCACTGCGTTTTCTGAATCTAAAGTTATAGAGATTTATTATAAGGAGATGATTTTTATACAGAATTTGCGTTGTAATTAGGAAAAAATATGATTGAAGGCAAACATCTTAGACATCGTAGCAAGCCTAATTGTATGAGTGATACTGAGATTATGGTTACTCTCATTTTGTTCCACTATGGTAGTTTCCGTTGCTTCAAGCATTATTACAAGGAGTATGTGTGCAGATCTCTGCAACACTTGTTTTCTTGTTAGGTCTCTTATAACCGTTTTGTAGAACTGGAAAAGGGATTATTGCTTCCCCTGATTTTTTCATCAAGAAGGTTCTGTTGGGAACTTATATCGGGATTAGTTTCATCGCTATGCTATTTTAGAAAAATTTTTATTGCTAATTCTCTCTTGGAATAGATAAATAGTTGTAACTTTTGGGGAAATCTAATAGGAAATTTCTATGTAAAATGTTATCTTTGTAACTAAGAATACAAGATGCAATTTATAGCATAATCCTGAATTTGAAAACGGACTTATTCATGGGACTATAAAGTTTTATAGAGAATATTTGATTGATTTTCAGAATATAAAATAAAAGGTTCGACTCCCTGAGGGTGTACGAAGAATAAGGAGGTGAAAACCTCCTTATTCTGTTGGTTTACAGTAGATTAATTGAATAGATGTTATGTAAATTGGGTCAGCGGATATTTTACTGATATTTGTGACGAAAATATCAGAGCATACGATGAATTCGCCAAAAAACGATGCAAATGTCAGTCTTCGGTATATAATTACCACAAGATACTGAAAGTATTTGTAAGAGAGGCATACGCGGCTCATTTGATTTCAGAGAATCCATATCAGAATTTCAAATTAGATCACGGCAAACGTGTAGCACGAGCGTATCCGCGCCCATCAACCTCAACTGTACGCATGGGAAAGACTTGCTGCTGATCCGGAAAATATAAAAAACGAGATTTTTGAGTTGGCATTGACCCGATTCAAAGAAAATAATCTCAAAGGTTGGGATTGGTGGTGGGATTGGATAGAAATGTCAATCCGGCTTGCTGACACATCTGACAAACAAAACCGCGTTGTGGAAACACTTGATGCAATCAAAACCAATGGAGATGAATGGAGCGCAAGGCATGATGTCCAAAGTGCCCAGAAATGCAAACTTGAAATAATGTCGAAGCAAGGCACTCCGAAAGAGCAACGCAAGTTCATGTATGACAATGTAGGCAACCCAGACTTTCGAAAGAAACTACTCCAGATGGCATGGGATGAGGTGAACTATGACGAAGTGCTTCGTCTGGCAAAAGAAGGGGTTACCCACGATACAGAATGGGCGGGACTTGTTTCAGAATGGCATAAGTGGGAATATCAGGTGTATTGTCATATCGGAGATAAGGATAACACACTCCGGCTTGCCAGACATTTTTTCTTCAATGGGGGCAGATGGGGAGACCGGGAGTTTTCGATTGAAAATATGTATTTGAAGATCAAAATATTGGTTCCATTGAGTCAATGGAGTGATTATGCCGAAACTTTAATAAGTGAATCGGTCAGCAAGAAAGATAATGGCCGTCTGTTGTTCATCTATACGCAAGAGAAGATGTGGGAGAGATTTATGGAATACTTCCGGAAGAATCCTTCTGCATACAATATAGATGAATCTCCCCAAGAAGTGAAAGATTTATATAGTAATGAGATAATCCGACTATATTCAACCTCCGTCAGAAATTTTTTTCAGCGTGCATCAGACCGAAACTCGTATCGTGAAGGAGTTGGCCTTTTGCGAAATTTAATCAAATATGGTGGCAAAACAGAGGCTGACAAAATTATAATCGAACAAAAGTCCCGAACTCCCCGCCGTCCTGCGTTAATTGATGAATTATCAAAATTGTAAAGACAAGAAAAGACAAACTTTTTGCTCAAATCTTTGTGCTTGAAATCTGCACATGCCTGCATAGGCATCAGATTTTCCGAATATGGAAAGGAAACGTAAGCATTCGGACAAATACACCTTTTACACCTTGAGGTTTGATTGTAGCTTTGCGGAGCGAATACAATCAAACCTCAATCATTATGAATAGATTAGAATTTGAAGAATTGGAATTGTATGTAAAACGCCTGGAGGCAGGCCGCTTCAAACTTCCGGAGTACGATCCCAAATCAAAATGGAAACTGCACCATCCGGAAAGTGTATTGACAAAACAAGAGAAGAAATCAAACAGGTATAAGGTATTTGAGTACATCATAAATCAAGATGCCGGCAATCAGATGCTGGGCACCGTCCATTCTTATGTGGTTAAAGCAGAACTCATCTATTTTCTGCCTAATTATTTTTAGAAAATCCATGTAATTTTTGAGGTTAATTTTGAGATGATGTTATCATATTAAAACCATTTCATACATGCCAAGGGTTTTGATATGGGTCATAAGATGTTTGAAAGGTTGCCATTTGCCAGTCTGTAAGAGGCTCTTTCTTGTTATCAATTTTTCTCGGAATTTGAGGATTTAATTTTAGCTTGGAAGCGTCTTTTAGCCATTGCATAGAATGGTCGTAGTCATCTATTCGTACAGTACTGATATTGTTAGGAGAAATCAGTTTGTGCAACTCGTATAATGACAGTTGAACCATGTGACGTTTCAAGTTATAGTTTCGTGGGTCATGGTATCTGATATTCCTTTCCAGTTCTAGTACATCAGCATTGGGATTGATTATAGGATAATAAATTTTTCCTTTATATTCTACATATTCGTGTTCTGACAACTCATAAGAATTGAGTGAAGTGTCATATTCTCCAATCATCCCCCAGCAGTCAGACTCCATCGGATTGACCAGACAGTCATAATTATCCATTGTTAGCAAGGTGAAGAATTTGCCTTCATATTCTACAACTTCCCATTCATTGTATGGAACGGTGTCCCACTTGTATGTATCAACCATTTCCCAAGCATTAACTTCCGGAATACGAATATCGTTGAAGTCTATGCCATTGGCGATGTCACTCACATATATATGTCCGTCCTTTGTTTAAAAACCTTCTATACATAATTAATATTCAAAAGTGTTATAGACTGGTGCTGTATATGTTTCAATTGTTGTCTTTTGATTTTGGAACCGTCTCTATGAGTCACGTCAGCCGTTTCGGGTCAGCGGATATAATCATAGGGACATCGCAACCGGTGGTATCTGTATTCCCTTGTCTTTTTGGTTCTTGGTTAAGAGTCTTCGCCTGCCGAAACCAACGCATTACCAGCGTCTTTCGGCCCGGCATTGTCCGAAGCCAACATTTCTTGCATGGTTACCCCCTTCACACAGGGCACAGCATTGATGTGATTCCACTTTTCCTTTCATCCTTTCATTATCCGCCGAAACGCCCTGCCGATGGGGATTCTGAAGGTGAGAGGACACTCCGTCGGGTTCTTTCATTCCCCTTTCATCCTCCCTTCATTGGCACGCAAAAGGCAGCATGGTGAAACCACCGAAGGCAGGTGTGAAAGGACTCACACCGGTGGCTGAAAGGGTCGTGAGGGGATATTCTGTCATTTTTAACCGGTTGATTGATAGATGGTTTTACCCAAAATGAAAGGGTGAAGGGAGAAGGGGGAGGAGCAACCTGATGAGGGGATGGTGTGCTCTGCACGTA
>CAMWGU010000088.1 GCA_947173895.1 uncultured Bacteroides sp.
CGAGCCTCCGGACTTTATACAGTCACGGAGGCTTTTTTTTGTATCAGGCGGATACTCTTCATATCGCCTAGTTGTGATGAACCTAGTTTCTGTTTTTTGTTAATTTCTTGGTCTATTGACGTGTACATTGCTGGAGAATCTCTCTCTTTGAAGATTCAAAGCGGGATGAACAAAAGAACTAAAGGGGTTGTTGTTAATAGTATAAACCTAAATTCTTTTGAAATTAATAACCTAAATGAAGTTTATCGTCAA
Organism: uncultured Bacteroides sp.; assembly: GCA_947173895.1. Taxonomy (GTDB): domain Bacteria; phylum Bacteroidota; class Bacteroidia; order Bacteroidales; family Bacteroidaceae; genus Phocaeicola. The sequence goes on from CAMWGU010000088.1 coordinate 253, forward strand.
AATAGGATTAATGTCCCTGTTCTTCTTGCTCTTTTTCCAGGGAATCGATGCAGACATTCTCTCTTCTGCGGCAGATAAGTATGTCATTACTGATGTAGAAACTCCCCAAAATATGCAGTCTGCTGACGGTGCTTTTAGTGAAATATGGCTTATCAGTTCCCAACCTATAGAGCAAAATCGAATATCACCTCGGTCGGTTTTAGATAATATTCGTATCCGAAGGGCTGAAGAATGCCAACGGAACTTCTTAAAAAATCTTATCAGTTATTTCTCATTGCGAGAAGAAATACTGGCGATGGATCACGCTAGAATTTTTCCTTCTATTTCCATTCATTATCTGTCTCCGGCATGCCATTATTTTGTGTTCATGCTGAGACATATCTTGATTTAATTAATTGTTGTAGATTTAGTTGTTTATCCATATTCCGACTTCTACTAGGAGTCGGGAAATGATTTTAGATTATCTTTATTGAGTTTGTAACAATTAATTAGAAACATATCATGGAAGCTATTCAAAATAAAATTGCTAATAAAAGTATAGGTATTAAAAATGCAAGTTGGGTGATCGTAGGTTGCTTTATTGTAGCAGTTTGTATATACCATTTTCTACTTGGAAATCCTGCTAACTTTATGAATAATGATCCCAATAATCATCCTTTGCCTGGCAATTTTCTAGGCACTATTTACAAGGGGGGGATTGTGGTTCCTATTATCCAGACGTTGTTGCTTACTGTTATAGCATTGAGTATTGAACGTTTTTTTGCTATACGTTCGGCCTTCGGTAAAGGTTCGTTGGTAAAGTTCGTGGCTAATATCAAATCGGCTTTGGCTGTCGGCGATATGAGGAAAGCACAAGAACTCTGCGATAAACAAGGCGGATCGGTAGCCAATGTCGTTACCTCAACTTTAAGGAAGTATGCAGAGGTAGAGAATGATGCTAGCCTCTCAAAAGATCAGAAAGTGCTGGCTATTCAAAAGGAATTGGAGGAAGCGACCTCACTAGAACTTCCTATGATGGAGCAAAACTTACCTGTCATCGGTACTATCACTACGCTGGGAACTTTGATGGGGTTGCTAGGTACGGTAATTGGTATGATTCGTTCGTTTGCTGCATTATCGGCAGGCGGCGGTACTGATTCGATGGCTTTGTCGCAAGGTATTTCCGAAGCCCTGATCAATACGGCATTTGGTATTCTGACAGGTGCATTGGCGGTTATTGCATATAACTATTATACGAATAAGATTGATAAATTGACTTACAGCCTCGATGAAGTGGGATTCTCTATAGTGCAAACTTTTGCGGCTTCTCATAAATGAATCTTGCGGATCCTTAAAACAAATGACTATGGGCAGAGCGAAGATAAAAAGGAAAAGTACGTTCATAGATATGACGGCCATGAGTGATGTCACAGTATTGTTGCTTACTTTCTTTATGCTGACTTCTACATTTGTGAAGAAAGAGCCGGTACAAGTGTTTACTCCTGCCTCCGTTTCTGAAATCAAGATTCCGGAAACGAATATCCTTCAGATCTTGGTGGATCCTCAGGGGAAAATATTTATGAGCATGGACAAGCAGCCCGACATGAAGGCTGTATTGGAGAAAATGGGAGAGGAATATGGAGTGAATTTCACTCCTGGGCAGGAAAAGAAGTTTATGACTGCTTCTACGTTCGGAGTTTCGATAAGAAACATGCAGAAATTTCTAGATCTGCCGGCAGAGCAACAGGATAAACTGTTGAAAAACGAGGGGATTCCTTGTGATAGTATGGACAATCAGTTTAAATCGTGGGTGCGCAATGCACGCCAAGTGAATCCTGATCTGCGTATTGCTATCAAAGCTGATGCATCGACTCCCTATGCCGTGATTAAAAAAGTAATGAACTCACTTCAGGATCTCAGAGAAAATCGGTATAACCTGATTACTTCTCTGAAGGGTGCTTCTGATAAATAAAACCGAATAATTATGAGTGCTGAAGTACAAGAAAGCCGCAAAAAGGGAAAGGAATCAAAGCAAAAAAAAATGGCGGTCCGCGTAGACTTTACGCCTATGGTGGACATGAACATGTTGCTGATTACTTTCTTCATGCTGTGTACCACGCTGAGCAAACCTCAGACAATGGAGATAAGCATGCCGAGCAATGACAAGAATATCACCGAAGAGCAACAGAGCAAGGTAAAAGCTTCGCAGGCGATTACCTTATTGCTGGCTGGAAGTGATAAATTGTATTATTATGAAGGTGAACCTGACTATCATGACTATACTTCGCTGAAGGAAACTTCGTATAGTGCGGATGGGCTGCGTTCTGTTCTGCTGAAGAAGAACTCGGCGGCGGTTCGTGAGGTAAACGAACTGAAAAAGCAGAAAAGTGATCTTAGGATATCGGAGGAAGAGTATGTAAGAAAGCTGGCTGAGATAAAAGGCAGAAAAAATACGCCGACTGTCATTATTAAGGCTACAGACGATTCTTCATACAAGAATCTGATTGATGCTCTAGATGAAATGCAGATTTGCAATATAGGTAAGTATGTGATAACGGACATCGCTGATGCGGATCGGTTTTTGATGAAAAACTATGATACGAAAGGTGATTTGACTAAAGATATTGTGGAACAGTAATACACATAGATTCAGGAGGAAAGCAAAATGGCAAAAATAGATTTGACTTCACCCGAATGGTGTGAACTGATATTCCAAGGAAAAAATAAGGCATACGGTGCTTATAAGATGCGTGCTAATTCGTCTAAGCGCCATACATGGGCGATGGCTATTGTGGTAATCATTGCGGCAGTGGGCTGCATTATTCCGACATTGCTCAGGATGACCACTCCAAAGCAGAAAGAGGTAATGACGGAAGTGACTACCTTGTCGCAACTGGAAGAACCTGAAGTGAAACAAGAGGAGTTCAAGAAAGTGGAACCTATGGCTCCACCTCCTGCGCTGAAAAGCTCTATCAAATTTACAGCTCCTGTTATTAAAAAGGATGAAGAAGTGAAAGATGATGAAGAAATCAAGAGCCAGGAAGAGTTGACTCAGACCAAGGTGGCTATTTCCATTGCTGACGTGAAAGGCAATGACGAATTGAACGGCAAGGATATTGCCGAACTGAAGGAAGTGATAACCAAAGCTCCTGAGGCGAAGGAAAAAACCTATACGATGGTGGAACAGATGCCTCAGTTTCCTGGAGGTAACAAGGAACTTCTTTCTTTTATTGCACAAAATTTGCGCTATCCTACAGTTTCGCAGGAAAATGGGATACAAGGCAAGGTGTTTGTTCGCTTTGTGGTTTCGGCCACAGGAGAGGTGAATGATGTGAAAGTGATCCGTTCGCTCGACCCGAATTGTGACAAGGAGGCTATACGTGTGATTCGTTTACTGCCGAAGTGGATTCCGGGAAAACAGAACGGAAGGAATGTATCGGTATACTACACCGTTCCTATTACCTTTAAATTGCAATAAACATGACGGGTATGATGAATTTGTATAGTGCATTGTGGCTGGTTGGATTGCTGCTGCTTTCGGGATGCGTCAATAAATCTGCTTCAGAAGAAAACGACACGCTGATTTCAGGAACCATTTCGATAGCGGTGGATGAAACATTCCGTCCCATTATGGAAGAAGAGTTGCAGGTGTTTCATGCACTGACACCTGAAGCGACGGTGCATTCGGTGTATTGTGATGAGGTGGAAGCCATGAAACTATTATTGGCGGATGACGTGCGTATGGCCATAACCACAAGACAGCTCACCCAGCAGGAAACAGCTTATTTCCATGCCCGGAAATTTTTCCCCGTATCGGTAAAAATGGCTACGGACGGCTTGGCACTGATTGTGAATAAGCAGAACAAGGACTCATTGATTACTGTAGACCGTTTGAAGGAGATTGTGACGGGGAAAATCACAGAATGGAAACAATTGAATCCCTCCTCTCCCTTGGGAAAGCTGCAACTGGTGTTCGATAATCCCAATTCGAGTACCGTGCATTATGTGCTCGATTCGATTTGCGGTGGCGAACCTCTGGCAAAAGACCTGAAAGCACAGAAAACAAATCCGGAAGTGATTTCGTATGTAGCCAGGAATCCTGCTGCATTGGGGGTGATTGGGGTCAACTGGATAGGCAATGAGGCTGATAGTACGCGCCTTTCGTTCAATGATGCTGTAAGGATCATGGCTGTCAGTTCCGAAGATTCGGCCACGGTGGCGAACAGTTTCAAACCATATCAGGCTTATCTGGCTTTAAACCAGTATCCACTGACCCGCAATGTGTATGTTTTGCTCAATGATCCTAAAAACGGCTTGCCTAGCGGTTTGACTTCTTTTCTTACAGGTTTCAGAGGGCAGCGCATCATTTTGAAATCGGGACTGGTACCGGCAACGGCTGCTGTACGGATTGTAGATGTAAAAGAGAATGAAGACTGAAATTAAAAAAACGAAGAACTATGAAGAAATCAGTATTAATCGTGATAGGGCTGTGTATGGCTCTGATGGTGTGGGGACAGACCGGAGTGGATAGCGAGTGGTCACCGCAGGTGAAGCAAGCTGCCGCATGGATAGATGAAAATCCGGCCTTGGCTGCCAAAACCTTCGACGGACTGTTGAAAGGTAAGAATAAAAAGAACACTTCCTTGCTGGTGGCGATAGGAAGGGCCTATTTGGACCGGAGCAAAACGGAGGAAGCTGCCGGATATGCCAGGCGGGCTATCGAGGTAGACAGCAAATGTGCGGATGCTTATCTGCTGAGCGGTGATGTGGCCTTGAAACTGAACGACGTAAACAAGGCCAGCAGTGATTACAATCAGGCCATTTACTTGGATGAGAATTGTTGCGAAGCCTATTTGAAATATGCGCAAGTGTATAAAGAAGTGGATCCCAGGTTGTCGCTAGACATGCTTACGCGTTTGCAGGAAAAAACACCCAACGACAGTCGCATCAGCAAGGAGCTGGCAGATGTATATTATGTCATGGGGGCTTATGGCAAAGCGAAGGAGGCGTACGGGAACTATATGAAGACGGGCCGGCCTGCCGAACAGGATTATGTCCGCTATGCCATGCTGTTATATCTGAACAAAGACTATTCAGAATCGTTGGAGGTGGTGAAGGAAGGCTTGGAACTGGCTCCGGAAAATCATGTGCTGAAACGGCTGGCCATGTATGATAATTGCGAATTGGAGGATTGTAGGACAGGATTGGAGGCCGCCGCTGCTTTTTTGTCGGATTCCGACAATCCGGATTATGTGTATCTGGATTATGTGTATTTTGCTCGTTTATTGCAAGCAGACAAACAATATGACGAGGCATTGGCACAGTTTGACAAAGCATTGTCGGTAGATCGGTCGCATACCGATATTTACAAAGAGATTTCGGCTGTATATGAGAAAAAGCACGACTATTCAGGGGCGATAGAAGCCTATCGACAATATTGGGAAGGGATGAAGGACACTTCGGACGTTAGTGATTTGTTTTTGTTGGGACGTTTGAACTACTATGCTGCCGCCGATTCGGCTTGCCATGACAGGCAGCCGGCATTTTTGGCGGAAGCGGATACTATATTCGCGCAGGTGGCTGAAAAGGTTCCGGATAATTATCTAGGCAATTTCTGGCGGGCTCGCGTCAACTCGTTGCGCGATCCTGAAACTACTCAGGGACTGGCTAAGCCATATTATGAAGCTGCCTTGCACATTCTGGAACAGAAACTGGACGCTGCCAAATCGTTGCTGGTGGAATGTAATAGCTATTTGGGATACTATTATTTTGTGAAAGAGGACTATGACCGCTCCAGACTGTACTGGGACAAGATATTGGAGATTGACCCGGGAAATGAAACGGCCATCAAAGCATTAGAAGGTATCAAATAGTTTCTTTGGAGAAACCAAGCCGCATCACACTCTGTCTTGAGTCATGATGCGGCTTTTTTTTATGGCCGCAGAGCGGATATACTGGTTATAACTGCCTTCAGTTCGATATAACTTAACGTCAGTTTGGCCTCTTCCATTCATTGCGTCCTATTGCATAAAGCCTTTCTCCTTAATGACTAACCCTTTTTGTGCGGTTGTTGGGAGATAGTAACCAATAGGCGGAAATCCCTTAGCAGTAAAGCTGAAAAGGTTTAAGGATATGCATACAGTAGTTTAAGGTTGAGCATGGCGGCAGGATATAAAATAGTAAGTTACGATTGCACTGAGATTATATCGACTGAATAGTTACCTGCCAGTTCGTATTTGGCTAATTAATGTTAAATCCTATGTTTCCTGCTTGTTTATCTAAATAGAATGCATACATTTGCAGTGTACTAATCAACTAATACACTAAATAACTAATAAAAGCATAAACACATGATGATTGAAGTAAAGAACTTATCTTTCAGTTATGGAAAGAAAAAACAGCGTGTCTTCAGCGACTTTTCGCTGGCATTGGACAAAGGTTCGGTTTACGGCCTTTTGGGAAAGAACGGCACAGGCAAATCCACTTTGCTGTATCTGATGACAGGATTGCTCCGTCCTCAGGCCGGGCAGGTGCTTTACAAAGGTATAGACGTTTCCATGCGTTATCCTTTGGCTTTGCAGGACATGTTTCTGGTGCCGGAGGAGTTTGATTTACCTTCTGTCAGCCTGAAGCAATATCTGAAGTTGGCTGCTCCCTTCTATCCCCGTTTCAGTCAGGAACTGCTGACTGCTTGCCTTCGCGACTTTGATATGAATGAGGATATTCATTTGGCCGAGCTTTCGATGGGGCAGAAGAAAAAAGCGTTCATGTGTTTTGCGTTGGCCACCAACACTTCCTTGCTGGTCATGGACGAACCCAGCAATGGGCTGGATATTCCTTCGAAGAGCCAGTTTCGCAAAGTGATTGCCTCGGGCATGACGGAGGACAAGTCGGTAATCATTTCCACCCATCAGGTGAGGGATATCGACAGCCTGCTGGACCATGTGGTTATTATTGACGGCACTCGCGTGTTGCTCAACGTTCCGGTCAAGACTATTTGCGAAAAGCTCTGTTTTGTAGAGCAAACCATGAACGAACCCACAGACGCGGCGTTGTATGTCCAGCCGTCCGTTCAGGGCAACAGCGTGATATTGCCGAACAGATACAACGAAGATACGAACTTGAATCTGGAAGTGTTGTTCAATGCTATGCTGGCTGAGAGAGAAAAGATGCAATCAATATTTAATTAATAAATTCACAGACACATATTTATGGATACGAATAGTTTGTTCAGTCTTTCGCGCATTGTCATGGTGATGAAGTGCGACATCATAGGAAACAAGAAGGCTTACCTTTTGGGAACTTTGGGAATGTATGCGGCATTTGCTTTTATAATGCTTGCTACCATGCAGAGTTGGTCGGGAAAAACTTTGGTCTTTTCGATGGCGGATGAGGAGACGGCTTTCTCTATGTTTTGTAACCGCATGTTCGGCATGTTTGTTTTGGTCACACTGGTGGTTGGCCTGGTACGTGCTTCCTGCATCATGGAGAACATGGTGACCAAGGAAAAACGCATTGCTTATCTGATGCTTCCTGCCAGCATGGTAGAGAAATTCTTGGCCCGTTTTTTGCTTGTGACTGTGGGGTTTGCCGTGACGGTCGTGGTTGCTGCCTTGTTGGCCGAGGTAACTCGCTATCTGTTGCTTCCTTTGTTCCATGTGCCCGATGTGTTCCATCGGTCGGTTTTGTTGCATTGGGTTACAAATTTGACGAAATATGACGGAGGAAATGTCTTCTTAACGGAGATTGAATCGTGGCTGGGCAGGTGGTGCGGATGGGCATCGCTGATCTGGATTCATTCGCTGTATGTGTTAGGAGGCAGCCTGTGGTATAAGAAACCGTTTTTGAAAACATGGGGCGTTTTGTTCCTGATTTTCATCTTGATTATTTTATTGTTGGGAGGCATTGGCCGATGGATGGGGAGAGAGAACCTACAGGCATGGATGGAATGGTTGTCGCCTCGTCTGCAGTGGGTGACTTTGGAACATGTGACAGCGCTTGGAATCACTATCTTCCACTTGTTCACGCTGTTCAACTGGTGGCTGAGCTACCGCCTTTTTGTCCGTTCGCAAGTAATTAAGCCTAAATTCCGTTTGTTATGAAATTCAAGGAAAGTAAATCCATTTACTTGCAGATAGCCGACCGGATTTGTGATGAGATTCTGCAAGGGCAATATGTCGAGGAGGGGCGCATTCCGTCGGTCCGGGAATATGCTGCCACAGTGGAAGTGAATGCCAATACGGTGGTTCGTACGTATGATTTCCTGCAAGGGCAAGAGATTATTTACAATAAGCGCGGCATCGGTTATTTTGTATCGGCGGGAGCTCAAGAGCGGATTGTCGCTCTGCGCAAGGATGTATTTTTACATGAGGACTTGCCGGAGTTTTTCAGGCAAATGATGACATTGAATATTTCCATGAAAGAGATAGGGAATATGTATAAGGAATATCTGACACAACATTGACACAACATTTATGCAACACTGACACACGATAGGAATACGGCAAACGTGTATAGAGAACTACGCTTCCTTGGGATAGCAAGGAAGGCGTAGTTCTTCTTCTTTTTTATATTGGCGGTTCAGACAATCCCGGGAGCTGGAAGTGTAATAAAGCACCGGCGCATTTCTGCCGCAAAGCACGTAGGTGTTTTTACAGAGCGGCTGTATGTTATGAAACGACCGTTTTTATATCCCTTATTTCTTGATATAAATCAAACCGTCGCACCACGGAAACTCTGTACCTTTGCAGTCCTAAAATTAGAATGAACAAGTGGACGCAAAACAAGAACCGAGAAGTATACGGAGGAACCTGGCCCGGCTGGCGGTTCCTATTTTCATAGAGACTTTGCTGATCATGATGCTGGGCGCGGTAGATACTGTGATGTTGAGCCAGTATTCGGACGATAGTGTGGCTGCTGTTGGGGTGGTGAATCAGCTTGTGATGTTTGCCTTCCTGATATTCGAGGTGATCAATATCGGTACTTCGGTGTTGTGTTCGCAGTACCTAGGTGCCCGGATGCATAAAAATATGGTGCAGGTAGTGGGAGTTTCCTTGTTGCTTAATCTGGTGTTCGGCCTGTTTGTCAGTGCCGTTCTGCACTATGGGGCTTCTTTCTTGCTGGCGCTGATGGGGCTTCGTCCTGAATTGATGGGCTATGGAGTGAACTACATGGAGATTGTAGGAGCGTTTGCTTTTTTTCAGGCTTTGTCGCTGACTGTTTCCGCTTCCTTGCGGAGTGCCGACAAGGCGGTTTATCCCATGCTGGTGACGGTGGTTGTAAATATTCTGAATATTGTTGGAAACTATTCGCTGATATTCGGTAAGTTCGGCATGCCTGCTTTGGGAGTGGAAGGTGCGGCCATATCTACGGCGTTTGCCCGCGGTGTATCCATGCTGATTCTTTTTGTTTTGTTGTTTCGCAAGCATATTCCTTCGTTTCCGTTGTCGTGGTTTCGCCCTTTTCCCTTTGTCGAATTGAGAAACCTGTTGAAGATAGGTATTCCTTCGGCCGGCGAGAACATGTCCTACAGCTTTTCTCAGGTGGTGCTGACTTATTTTATCAATATGTTGGGTAACGAGGCGCTGGCCACGCGCACCTATGTGGTGAACATGGTGATGTTTGTCTATCTGTTTGCCATTGCCATGGCCCAGGGCGGTGCCATTTGTATTGGCCATCTGGTGGGGCAGAAGAAGCTTCGTGCGGCTTATCTGTTGGGCAAATACGTGATGCGTATCTCCATCCTGGTTTCGCTTGTTTTGTCTTGTGTGTGGGCGTTGATAGGGCATAGCTTGTTTGGTTGGCTGACCGATAATCCAGAGATTGTCCGCCTGGGTACGGCCATTCTGTTTGTCGATGTGATTCTGGAAGTGGGGCGTGCCATCAATATTTATGCCACGAATGCCCTGCGTGCCACGGGCGATGTGAACTATCCGTTCTATGTGGGACTGGTTGTCCAGTGGAGTGTAGCCGTCGGTTGCGGCTATCTGTTTGGCATCCATTGGGGGTGGGGGCTGGCAGGCATGTGGTGTGCGTTTCTGCTCGACGAGAATCTGCGCGGCATCATCTTTGTGCGGCGTTGGAACAGTTTGAAATGGGCAAAGAAGGGTTTTGTGAAATGATAAATCCGTCTTTTTCGCAAACTTTATGTGCGTTCAGGCCGTTAAACTCAAGAAAAAGAATTAATTTTGCAGTTCGATAATTATCAAAGAATACAATTTTATATGGAGCTCGATTTACTCACGGCAATATCACCTATTGACGGTCGATACAGAGGAAAAGCGGGAGCTTTGGCCTCTTATTTTTCAGAATTTGCACTCATCAAGTACCGCGTGCAGGTAGAAATAGAATATTTCATCACCTTGTGTGAACTACCCTTGCCACAGTTGCAAAACTTTGATCATGCACGTTTTGACGCATTGCGTGCCATTTATAAAGACTTTTCGGAAGCCGATGCCCAACGTATCAAAGAGATAGAAAGCGTGACGAACCACGATGTAAAAGCTGTGGAATACTTCATCAAAGAGGAATTCGACAAGCTGGGCGGAATGGAGGAGTATAAGGAATTCATTCATTTCGGACTGACCTCGCAGGACATCAACAACACTTCCATCCCCTTGTCTGTCAAGGAAGCGTTAGAGCAAGTGTACTATCCGCAGATAGAGGAACTGATTGCCCAGTTGGCTGCGTATGCTGACGAGTGGGTAAACATCCCGATGCTGGCAAAAACACACGGGCAGCCGGCTTCGCCGACCCGCTTGGGAAAAGAAATCCGGGTTTTCGTTTATAGACTGAACCGCCAGCTCGATGTGTTGAAAGCGTGTCCTGTCACAGCCAAGTTTGGTGGAGCAACAGGTAATTACAACGCCCACCATGTGGCATATCCCGAATACGACTGGAAAGCTTTCGGCAACCGCTTCGTGGCCGACAAACTGGGATTGGAACGTGAGGAATATACCACCCAGATTTCGAACTATGACAATTTGGGGGCCATCTTTGATGCCATGAAACGCATTAATACCATTATGATTGACATGAACCGCGACTTCTGGCAGTATATCTCAATGGAATACTTCAAGCAGAAGATTAAAGCGGGCGAAGTGGGTTCCAGTGCCATGCCGCATAAGGTGAATCCCATCGACTTCGAGAATGCAGAAGGAAACTTAGGCATAGCCAATGCCATTTTGGAACACCTGTCTTCCAAACTGCCGGTTTCACGCTTGCAGCGTGACTTGACCGACTCCACTGTGTTGCGTAATGTGGGTGTGCCTTTTGGCCATATCATCATTGCCATCCAAAGTTCGCTGAAAGGATTGCGCAAGCTGTTGCTGAACGAAAAGGCGATTTATGCCGACCTGGACAATTGTTGGAGCGTAGTGGCGGAAGCTATTCAGACTATTCTGCGCCGCGAGGCTTATCCTCATCCATACGAGGCGCTGAAAGCACTGACACGTACAAATCAGGCGATAACCGAAGCGTCTATCAAAGAATTTATTGAAACACTGAACGTAAGCGAAGACATTAAGAAAGAACTGCGGGTGATTACACCACATAACTATACAGGCATTTGAAAATAATCCGTTGGATTTTTAATCAAAAAACCCCGAGAGGGCGTTATACACTAAATAACAAAACAAAAGGAAAACCATGAGTACAGAAAATGAAAGCAGACAGGAAGGTGCTGCAAATGAGGAAAAACAGAATGCAAACCGTGATGGTGGTTATAAGACTTATAACAGAGAAAATAGTTATAACAGATACAACAACGACGGTGAACAACGCACTTACCGTCCCCGTGTGAACAGCTATAACCGCGAAGGCGGCGACCGTCCTTATCGCTCTTCTTATAGCAGCGGCGACCGTTCATACAATCGCTATAATACTAACGGCGACCGTCCGCAGCGTCCCCGCTTCAATCCGAACAATGAGGAAGGCGGCGAACGTTCGTATCGTCCCCGCTTCAATTATAATCGCGAAGGCGGAGACCAGCAGCGCCCGTACACTCCGCGTCCCCGTTTCGGCGGCAACCGCGAAGGCGGCGACCAGCAGCGTCCGTACACTCCGCGTCCCCGTTTCAAT
>CAMWGU010000089.1 GCA_947173895.1 uncultured Bacteroides sp.
TTGGACTATGGTGTAATGGTAGCACAACAGGTTTTGGTTCTGTTTGTCCAAGTTCGAATCTTGGTAGTCCAACTTTTCTCAGGTCAAAAACAAGTAAAACCCTGCTAAACGTACAGTTTGGCAGGGTTTTTTAGTTAAGGACTTTTTCTGCTCCAACGCATTACCCGATCTTCCGGCCCGGTCTTGTCTCAAAAACAACAGTTTTTGCATGGTTTCCCTTCATCCTTTCATCAGTCGCCGAAACGCCCTGTTGATGGGGGGATCCGGCTGTGAAAGGATGCTCCGTCGGGTCCTTTCATCCTCCTTTCAGCGTCCTTTCATTCGCCGGCAAAAGCAAAATGCCGGCCTCCCATGAAGGCAGATGTGAAAGGACCTGGACAGCGTGGCTGAAAGGGTCGTGAAGGGATGTTCTGTCATTTTTAATATGCTGATTTACAGTATGATTTGATAAAAATGAAAGGATGAAGGGAAAGGAGGAAGAACCGACTTGGTGAGGGGGTGATGCTACCCTTCCTTACATAGGCATCGAGTGTCACGTATGTATCGGGCTACACATACGTACGTGTCAAGCTACGCGTACGTATGTGTCAAGCTACGCGTACGTATGTGTCGGGCTACGCGTACGTACGCACAAGCCTGCATGTTTTGCAATTGGTCAGGTCTGCCGCCCAGCTGTTCGGGCTTGAGATCATCTCATTCCGTCGGATATTCTTCAAAGGCATAAAGTGGGGTAGATAGGTATCGCTCTCCTGTGTCGGGTAAAAGCACTACGATTTGTTTTCCCTCGTTTTCGGGCATCCGGGCCAGTTCTAGTGCGGCGTATGCTGCTGCTCCCGAAGAGATTCCCACCGGTAATCCTTCTGTCAGCGAAAGCTCGCGTCCTGTTCGGATGGCATCCTTGTCTTTTACTCGGATTATCTTGTCTACTAATGTTTCATCATAGTTTTTGGGAATAAATCCTGCTCCGATGCCCTGTATTTTGTGCGGTCCTGCTTTCCCGCCTGAAAGTACGGGCGAGGCATCCGGCTCCACGGCTACAATCTGTATGTTTGGGTTTTGTCTTTTCAGTCCTTCCGCCACTCCGCTTAAGGTACCTCCTGTTCCCACTCCGGCCACAAATATGTCCACGTTTCCGTCTGTGTCATTCCATATTTCCTGTGCAGTGGTAGATGTATGGGTTGCCCGGTTTGCCGGATTTTCAAATTGTCCCAATATTACGGCTCCTTGGGTTTGTGCGCGCAGTTCTTCTGCTTTTTCTATGGCTCCCTTCATTCCTTTTTCCCCTTCGGTCAGTATTAGTTGTGCTCCCATGGCTTTCAGCAGGTTCTGTCGTTCTTTGCTCATGGTTTCGGGCATGGTCAGTATGGTTTTGTAACCTTTCACGCCGGCTACCCATGCCAGTCCTATGCCGGTGTTTCCGCTGGTTGGTTCAATTATGACAGCTCCGGGCTTCAAGATGCCTCTTGCTTCCGCGTCTTCTATCATTGCCAAAGCTATGCGGTCTTTTACGCTTCCTCCGGGGTTGAAATATTCCAGTTTGCCGATTATTCGTGCTTTTGCGCCATGTTTGTTACTAAGACGCAACAATTCCAGCAAGGGAGTTCCTCCGATGAGTTCGGTCAGTTGTTTTTTTATTTTTGCCATACTATTTTTTATTTGCTTGTCTTTTATTTTATAATGCAAAAATAGAGGAAGATGTTCGTATGGCAATGCTTTTTCGGGAGTATGTTTTTGCCATGTTGGCTTCAGATGGTTATCAAGTAATTTTTAGTATACATTTATTGTTTCCTTTTGAAAGGGAGTTGGACTCTTTGGTTTGTCGTTGTAAGAATTGTGCAGTTTATAGCAGAGGTACGTGTACTTATATTATGGTTTTGAGTAGTATGCTTCTCTTTTGTCGGAGGAATTTTTCAGAATGTATTCCGGAAAGCGTGGGCATCATAAAATTTTCAAAAAAGCAGTTGGGTTAGTACTGTAATATAAAATTGTCGACAGCATTGATTATCTATATCCTGACAGGCTGATAAGTAATATAATAAACAGAAACACAGAGTGTTAAATAGACAGTAAATGAAAAAAATAATCTAAAGTGTTCTATACTTGAGTGTTAAAAAAGAGAATTATTTCATTTTTTTATTGCTTATTACCAGTGCTTTAACTAATTTTGCCATGTTCTTTGTTGCCTTCCTCTTAGAGGCTAGCGCTTTGAAGGTCTAAACAGATATAAATTATAGGTGTAATGAAGATAAAGAATTGTGTACTATTATTATCCTTCCTGTTGTCAGGGAGTACCTTCTTGAAGGCTCAGGATGTTGCGTTGAAGAGCAATGTTCTTTATGATGCCTCCGGCACAGTTAACCTTGGTGCCGAGTTTGGTCTTGCCCCTCGTTGGACGCTTGACGTTTCGGGCAACTATAACGGCTGGGTTCGTTCGCATGGCCGCACATGGAAACATTGGATGTTACAACCTGAGGCACGTTATTGGTTTTGTGATCGTTTTGCCGGTCATTTTGTTGGTTTTCATGCTCACGGCGGCCAATACAATGTGGGCAATCTGAAAAACAGTATTTCGTTTTTGGGAAGTGATTTGTCTAAACTTTCCGATCGTCGTTATCAAGGCTGGTTTGTGGGTGCAGGTGTGGCATACGGTTATAGCTGGATCCTTTCCCGTCATTGGAGTGTGGAGGCAGAGATAGGTTTGGGCTATGCATACACTCGTTTCGATGCCTATCCTTGTGCTTCTTGCGGCACAAAGATTGTAGACGACAAGTCTCATCATTATGTGGGTCCCACAAAGGCGGCCCTGAATTTGGTCTACGTATTTTAAAAGATACCGCTCATGAAGAAATTAGTATGTATGATGCTCCTGTGCCTTTTTGTGGCGGGAGCTTATTGTCAGACGTATCTGACAATTGGACGTGTGAAAGTTGATGGTCTGAATGTGACGCTCAATGGCGGTAACCTGCTTGTTTCGATGGACATCGATGTTTCCGGTATGGACATTCCTTCCTCTCGCGAGGTGGTGTTTGCTCCGGTTCTCCGTTTCGATAACCACGAACAGTCTCTTCCGGCAGTGGTTTTGGCCGGTCGCACTCGTTATTATCTGCATCTTCGCAACGAGTCTTCTCCCGCTGTGGGCACCTCTCTTTTCCGTGCCGGACACGACCGTGTGATACACTATAATGCCACGGTTCCCTACTCCGATTGGATGGAGAATGCCACTCTTGAGTTGGGCGATGAACTCTGCGGTTGCCTGTGCGAGGTGCTTTATTCCGACCGTTCGCCTCTGACCACACTTGATTTTGCTCCAAAGGTGTTTTCACCGGAGTTTGTCTACCTTGCTCCCCGTTCCGAAGAGGTCAAGACGCGCGAGTTGAAAGGTTCCGCCTACATTGACTTTCCGGTGAACCGTACCGAGATTTACGAAGACTATCGTCGTAACCCGGTTGAACTTGCAAAAATACGTGCCACGATAGACACGGTACGCAACGATCCCGATACGCGCATCACTTCTATTCGCATCAAGGGTTATGCCTCACCCGAAGGAAGTTACGCCAACAACACCCGTCTGGCAAAGGGACGTACGGAGACACTGAAGAACTATGTGCAGCGTTTGTATAATTTCCCGTTTGGCATCATGTCTACGGACTACGAGCCCGAAGATTGGGCGGGACTGGAACGCTATCTGGAAACCTGCACGCTTCCGGGCCGTTATGGCATTTTGGAACTGGCGCGTAGCGGTGGCGATCCTGACGCTCGCGAACAAAAGATAAAGACACGCTATCCGGAGGACTACCGCTTTTTGTTGAGCGAGGTTTATCCCGGTCTTCGTCATTCCGACTATGCGGTGGAATATGTGGTACGTGCCTATACCGATGTGGAAGAAGCGCGCCGCATCTGGCGCACCGCTCCCGGCAAGCTGAGCCTGAACGAGTTCTACTGTGTGGCAGAGAGCTATCCGGCAGGCAGTGACGAATATAATGAGGTGTTCGAGACGATGGTACGCCTCTATCCGGACGATGCTACGGCCAACCTGAACGCCTGCAATGTGGCCATGGCTCGCGGCGACTTGGTTTCGGCCCGCAAGTATGCGGCCAAATCGGGCGATACGGCCGAAGCGGTGTATGCCCGTGGTGTTCTTTCCGGATTTGAAAAGGACTATGCGCAGGCACGCATGTTGCTCACCCGGGCACAAGGCATGGGTGTGAAAGAAGCTGCCGACGCATTGGAGCAGATTAACAAAATAGATAAGAAGTAATAATAAAAAAATAAGGAATCAATATGAAAAAGTTTAGTAAGATTTTGATGTCCGGGCTTGCAGTATTGTGTTTGTGGGCATGCTCAGATGAGGCAAATGAGCCTCAACAAACGAATGCGAAGAATGACGTGTATGTGGAGTTCTCAGTGAAAATACTTCAAGGAGACGGAGCAAGAAGTGAAACTACGGATGAAGATAATAATGGTAGTAACTCCAGCGATGGTTCAGAAGTAGGACAAGGGTACGAGAACAAAGTGAGTCAAATACTATTGGTGTTGACAAAAGCTGATGGCACCTACCTTACCAGTGAGACATTGGCTGTAACCCCAAATACCAATGGAAACTACCCGAACAACAAAGTAGCACTCGACAGAAGTGCAATGGAAAGCTACACAGAAGGAGTAATTTATGCTTACGCTTTCTGCAATCCTGTTTCTGCTATCACTACGGGAAATCTTATTACCAGTTCTCATACATTGGCGGAAAAACCGACATTGCGTAACAACAATGAAATATGGAAGAACGACGCTTTCCTGATGTCCAACCATCATTTGTGCAATGCGGCCAATTCATCGGCAACAACTCGCTGGGATTGGGGAAGTTATACAGAAAGCCAACCATTGAATTTAGGCACCATACGTGTGGAACGTTCTTGTGCACGCTTTGACTTCAAGTCAAACAAACAACCTGACACTGAAACAGAGGACAATACATATACTCTAGAAACAACAAACAACTTGAAGGTTCGACTGACCGACATGGTGATGGTCAATATCAGCAAGAATTTCTATCACCTGCGCCGGGTATCCGATGATGGACTGCCTGACGGTTCCAATTTCGCTCTTTGCGGAACAGAAACTCCCAATAACTATGTAGTAGATACAGATGCAGCCAATAAGGAAGGCTATACTGCAGATCCTATCAGCTGGTCGGGAAAAGGAGCAAATTTCTATAACAATTTTGAGGCATACAAAGAATGGTGGAATGATTTTACTTCTCTGACCAGCCTAACGGATGATGATAAGGATGATAGCTGGAATAACAATGAAGATCCAAAACGTAAAGGATACAAAATCTGGCGTTACACCACAGAGAACACCATACCCGGTATTGCTAATCAGAAAAATGGCATATCTACCGGTGTGGTTTTTAAAGGAAAGTTGTTGCTTGATAACGACCTAAAAAACCGATATGGCATTACAAACACCGATAATAAAATCTATGTGTATAAGAACATATTGTATGGAACTTGGGATAAAGTGAAGCAAGCTGCCCAAGCTCCGAATGCAGACCCGGATTTGAGGGCTGCTTACGACCAGGTAGGAGCAACAATCACTGCGAACTCCAAACCCGGTCAGGCCGGATTCACCACTTTCAGCCCCAATGCTACTGGGGAATATGAAATGTTGTATTTCTATTGGAACCGTCATAATGACAATGGTGACAACAACAAGATGGGTACCATGGAATTTGCCGTAGTACGTAACAATGTGTACAAGCTGATGGTGAACAATATAAAAGGATATGGCCATCCGTTGCCATGGGATCCTACCACGCCTCCTACTGATCCCGATCCCGATCCTAATCCAGACCCCGATCCAGACCCCGATCCAATAGATCCGGATAATCCGGATGAAAGAAACGACCTGTACATCGAAGTGAATGTTCAGGTACTTCCTTGGGTGGTTCGCATAAATAATATCGACTTCTAAACAAGTGCTTATTATATCTGATTAAAAGATGAACAAGACAACAAGATTTATACATATATTGAGACTTCCCGGCATGGTACTTTGCACCATGCTGGCAGTAGTCTCATTGTTGTCCTCCTGCCATAGCATATACAATGATCTGGAGCCTTGTACGCGAGGTGTCCGTTTGCGTTTTGTCTATGATTACAATATGGAGTTTGCCAATGCGTTCCATTCGCAGGTGGATTGTTTGGCTTTACTGGTCTACGATGAACAGGGCAACTACTTGGGTATCTATACCGGGGCTGGCGAAGAACTGAAAGATGAGAACTACCGGATGACTATCGACCTGGAGAAAGGCAGTTATCATTTTGTGGCATACGGCGGACTGACTTGTTCGCAAACCTCTTTTTCGTTCAAGGTCGCTCCTGTTTTGGGTTCCGTTCTTGACGACCTTCGTGTGGAGATGCACAATGCCGGACGCATGTCTGATACAGACCTGCATCCCTTGTTCTATGGCTCGTTGGACGTAACTGTAGATGGTGACACCTACGAAGAGGAAACAGTGTATCTGATGAAGAATACCAACAATATCCGTGTGGTGCTTCAGCAGATGAACGGCGGCGAGGTGGACGACAAGGAGTTTACCTTCCGAATCACAGACGACAACAGTCTGTTTTCTTTCGACAACAGTTTGATAAGTAATGGCTTGCAGACTTATGCTCCCTGGGCACAGGGTCAGCGTACGGTAGGAGTGACAGAGGAAGGTGATGAGAAAGTGACAGTGGCGTATGCTGAGTTTTCTACCTCCAGACTGGTTGCAGGTAATCATCCGCGTCTGACCATCACCCGTAATAGCGACAATGCACAAGTACTGAGCATTCCTCTGAACGAATATCTGTTGCTGTTGAAGAGCGATCACTTTGGCGGAATGGGCGATCAGGAATTCCTGGACCGCGAAAGCAACTGGTCATTGATCTTCTTTTTGGATGCTAATCATAACTGGATACGTACCCACATTGTCATCAATGACTGGATAGTAAGAATTAATGATGCAGAACTATGAGAATAAAGGATTGGGGACATATAGTGGCCGTGCTGGGCGTCTGCTTCCTTCTGATGTGTGGATGTGACAGCAGAAGTGACGAGGGGCTTCCGTCATCGGACGGGCCCGATGCGGTCTATCTGAATATCAATGTAGCTATGGCAGACAGCCCCACATCCGGTCGCTCTGGTTCGTCGAGGGCAGATGAAGACGGCTATTGGCAGCCCACCGAAATGGAGAAAATGCATACTTTGCGTGTCATTTTGGTGCATGAAGATGGGCGGGTGGAACACAATGTCTTTCTCAACTTGAGTGCTCCCGAAGGCGACAAGTACGGCCCGATAAGGTTGAAAGTACAAAGTAATGAAAATAAGACTATTTACCTGCTTGCCAACGAAGCTTCCGTTTCGGCAGAGATGACCGATAGCGAAACCTCGGAAAAGAAAACAATCGATTGGTCAGCCTATAAGGCAAAAGAACAATTCCTTTCGAAGGAGCAGATGAGCCAACTTGTGTTGTCATCGAGCGATATTACAGGTTTTAATAATACTGACAAGCCGGTTTTTATGAGTGAGTGTCATCAGGTGGGACTGACCGATGAAGGGGTGGACCAACCCGACAAGACGGAAGATGGCTTGCCGGTAAAGGACATAACTTTACCCATAACCCGTGCTGCCGCAAAGTTCACTTACGAAATAACAAACCAAAGCAGTCAGACTTACTGGCTGAGTAATATCAGAATAGACAAGTCGGCTTCTTGTGAATATCTTCTGCCCAATGCCATGGAGTATAATGATGATAAGGAAGTAACAGGTTTCCAAGTGCCAGAGTCGGCCGAATATACTCCATTCAATCAGCCATACAAGACGAATGTAGAGCTGACAGCAAAAGCAACGGAGGCGGTTGAACTATCTTCATTCTACTTGCCGGAAGGAAAGTATGAGAGTGACGATAAGAACAATAATACTTCCTACAAGACCGCTATTACGCTGGATACGAAAGATAATAGTGGTACAAGCTTAGGCGGAAACGACGGAAACACTTCCTCCGGAGCATTTACTTTGGAAAGTTTCTTTCCGAACTTGTCCATTCTGCCTCGTAACACTCACGTGGTGGTGAAGATTACAATTCGTGATTCGGATGACATATCTTGGCAGGTGGATTTGCGTCCATACGGTGAAGTGATACTTGACCCCGATTTTGGAATATAAGATGATGTGAAACAAAGAAGGAGAAGAGAACAATGAAGAAAAGAACGATAAGTTATTTCTTATTTATATGCGGCTTGCTAATGGTTGCCGTCACTTCGTGTAAAGATGACTTGCTCTACACGGATGGAGGGCCTATACCCGAAGGTGAGACCATGGTGACGGCCCGGATAGATTTCAGGCCGTTGGCCGAGGGGCTTGCATCCCAATCGCGTACGGCGGGCGATGCCATCAAGTCCATCAATGATCTGTGTGTGTTATTGTATGATGCGGACGGAAATCTGTTTCAGGCCCATTCGTTGACTCCGACAGAGGGTAATCCTAAGAATGGTGAATTTAATGTGAAGGAGGTTGAACGTAAAGATGGAGATGCACCTAACGATGGAAAAACAGCCGAGCAGAAAACGCCTAGTGCCAGTTTGAAGCTGACCATTCCCTACGGACGCTACTATATTTATGCGGTAGCCAATATGGGGGAAGATTTCAAAAAGGCGGTGTTGTCGGATGCACAAGAGGATACAGAACTTTCAGATCTTATCAAGAGCTATAAGGAGTCTATCCAAACGATGAACGGCCTGAAGAACATTTCCCTTACATGGAATGCAGGCGATGTGGCAAGTAACAACCAGATGTTTGGCCATTTCACATTAGAGGGGGGAACAGCAAAGGACGCACAGTTGCTGACTATTAATAAAACGGGTCTGAAGTTGCACGCCTGGATACGCCGCGCAGCATCTAAAGTGACCATTGCATACGATGGATCCGGTTTGGAAGAAGGTGTCTTCATCTATCTGAAATCGGTAACCATAAAAGATATCCCTCAAACATGTCTTTTAGGAGCTAACAATCCGGCTCATCCGGATAATTATCAACCAACGGAGGGAGACGAAGGAGTGAAGCTGGACTTGATGGAAGGTGAAAGCATAAAGTATTACGAAGGAGAAACCGAACCATCTGTCAGTGATTTTAAGGAGACATACGCGGCCCGTATCACCAAAGGAACTCCTTTATTTGGTAGTGGTAAGGCAGATAGCACCGCATTTCATCCCAAAGACTTGTCAGAAGTGCATACCGAATTTACCAATGCCCTTTACTTTTATGAAAACATGCAGGGCAAAGGAAAGGAAGGCACTGCGAGTGACAAGCGTCAGGTGGTGCTTAATGCTGATGATAAAACTAAACCTACTTATCCCGACGGAGGTACAGAGAGTAATGAGGGATGGAAAGATGCCAAGCCATGCGGCACCTATATCGAGGTGGATGCTTATTATGTTTCCATCAATGCTGAAAAAGCAGGTAGTGGCCCTATCAAGTATCGGTTTATGTTGGGTAAAGACGTCATAACCGATTATAATGCAGAGCGTAACTATCACTATAAGCTGACATTGAAATTTAAGAACTATGCCAACGATGCAGACTGGCACATCGACTATGAAGAGCCGGAGCCGGGCATTGTAGTTCCGAATCCCTATTACATCTCCTATCTTTATAACCGCACGATGAACCTTCCGATAAAGATTAATACGGGAGGTGGAAAGCTTATGTCTTTAAAAGCTGAGATTCTTACTAACAACTGGGCACCGTATGGAACATCTGATGGGAATGACAGATTGGATTATGCCAGAGATTGGGATTATGCTAAAAACCCAACTAACTCATCGCTAAATCAACCATGGAATGGATTCCTTTCACTTCGTAAAACTACTTACAGAGTTCTGGTAAAAAAAGACGATCCTGATAAGGATCAAGTACCAACAGGTCTTAGTGTGCATGGAATCCAATGGATTAAAGACAATAAGGACTATTATGAATCAACACAAAGAGGATATCGTGAATATGGCGTGAGTACTGGAACACATGAGGATAATAAGGATGGTAATTATAGTATAACTAACAATGGCGATCATTTACTTGCTTCTATTCCTTTATATACTCGCGCCAAACAGATGCATATTAAATCGGGGTATACAGGCAATAATCCTTATGTGGCTTATCAGCGACATGCAAAAGTTGAAATTACCGCTGTGGTAGATGTGTCAGGCATAGAACATGTACTTAAAGATACTGTCGATATATATCAGGTGCGAAGGCTTGTAAATCCCAAAGGAATTTATAGAAGCAGTGGAAATGCAAAACATTTTGATGTAACTTTATTGCGATTGCCAAAAGAAAATGCAACGGAGTTTATTCCCTTTTCATCCGAAGGACCTTGGAAAGCGTATGTTGTGAATTCACAGACAGAGGCAGATAGAGGAGATCCTATTTTTGTCGACCCTAATCCCGAATTTATCAGTCTTTCTGTTTCAGATGATAGCAAAAATACAAGGTTGGATAAGAAGACTGGTGTTATACATGGTGTTACCGGTTCGGATATCAAATTTACAATTAACTTTAACGGAACAATAGCAGAGAATGCTCCCAATAGGAATGCGATAGTGCGTGTGGAATATCATAATTACACATGCGAGCATCTTATTTTTGTGCATCAAGGAAATCAACCGCAGGAATTGTTGCCAAATAAAGCAAAGTGGCATGTGTCGAATCTGGTCAGCAAGGATAAGGAAGCTTCTAATCCGTTGGATGAAGGCTCTTTGTTTAAATATAAAAATCTTGATCAGCCTATTGCTGCAAAGAATCAGCGTTCCAGTAAGAGTCCAATGATAAATGTAACCCCCAATGATTTTCCTGATCCTGTATCAGAAAAGAATGAGTATGAATTGCTAGGTGGTGGAACCAAGACTTGGGAGGCTATAACAAATGAGCCTGCAGATTCTACTAAATCTTGGGGGCTTGGGACTAATTTATCGAACACTCGTATTGCTAGAATAGAGGATTATGAAGCATTGTTTGAAGACGAAATGATAGCGCAAGGTTATGGGGTGCTTTATGGAGATGAATCTACGGAACCCAAAAAAAATATTGTGGATGCATACGGATATCAAGAAGATCAAGCATATAACATCGGTGGAGGTGCTATAAAAGCCCGTGGAATACGTGGATGCTTTGTTTATAGTAGAAAAACGGGCAATCATATCTTTCTTCCGGTGGGGGCTTCCGGATATGGTCATAGAAAAACTAAAGAAGGAAATGGAGTTCTGCGTTATTCTTGCGGACAAAGTGGTATCTATGGGAATTTGGCATTGGCTCCCTTATTTTATGACCTTTATATGCGGCCAGGAGCTGTTTATTGGACAGAGAATGTTGCTGGAGTAGGAACATGGGGAAAGACTGTAGGTTGGGATATCAACTATTTCACATTTGATTTTAATAGAATATATGAAGCTAATGTGTTTGGTGGAGATAAAAGTGACGCCTGCTTCATCCGCTGTGTAGATCGTTGATTCGATAAGCTCTCTGTATGCCCAACTTCTTGTATAAGAAGTTGTTGGCGTCATTGTATGGCAAGAGGCTGTGTTGCAAATGAAACTCTGCGACACAGTCTCTTGCCGTTTTTTTTGTCCTTGCCTCATTGCATCCTGTCATATAAAGCTTTTCCGCCCTATAGGCAAGTCTTTCGGCAAAAAGCATCCAACTGGTTTCCCCCCGTCCCCATAGTTCTTTTTGCCTCTACGGAAAATTGTTTGCAGCCGCCCTATTTCTTAAAACACCGTCGGCGTTTTATAGGACACCGCCGGCGTTTTATAGAACTTCGGCGGAAATCATTAGAACACCGCCGGTGTTTTAAGAAGTAGGGTGGCTGATGGCAAGTATTCATAGAGAAGCTCAAGAGTATGAGAGAATTTGTTGTCCGTTTGTTTGTCCCGTTACCGGAAAAGGCATATCTTTGCTGTGAGTAGTAATCTTTTAATTCCCATTGAACGCTATGATGAAGTATCCTATCGGCATCCA
>CAMWGU010000090.1 GCA_947173895.1 uncultured Bacteroides sp.
AATTAAAAATCAATAATATAATCGATAAAATTCATTTTTTGTCATCTACTAAAATTTGAAGTTCTGATTATGAAAAAACACTTTCAATTATGACTGAGATAGAAAAAATGCGTAACTGCCAGCTAGCCGATATGCGAAGCACCGAAATACAAGCCAGTTTCAGGCATGCCAAAAAGCTAGTTGCCCGCCTGCGAATGATGAGCATCTATGATGACAATTTCAGAGAAGTGCTAGAGACCCTGGTGCCAAGCATCCCTTCCTCTTCCGTCATTTGTCCACCGTTTTATTGTGATCATGGCCACGGCATCCGTTTGGGAGAACATGTTTTTGTCAATGCCAACTGTACATTTTTGGACGGCGGATACATTACGATAGGAGCCCACACGCTGGTAGGACCTAACGTACAGATTTACACACCACACCATCCGTTGGACCACACTGCCCGTCGGGAACCTAAAGAGTATGCTTATCCAGTCAGCATTGGCGAAGACTGCTGGATAGGCGGAGGGGCTATCATTTGCCCTGGAGTAAAAATAGGACACCGCTGCATCATCGGGGCAGGAAGCGTGGTTACCAAGGACATTCCCGACGGCTCTGTCGCTGCAGGCAATCCGGCCCGGGTGATAAGAAGAACAGAATAAAAAGAAAGAACAGATAATTATGCACGCTTTTATGCTGCATAATTATCTGTCAATCAGTTACTTTTAGCCAATATAGACATTAACGTTTAAAAAGAGAAGATCATCCCCATCAGAGCCTGCTGCAATGTCTATTTTGTCCTCTCGGGCCAACCAGCCTATCGCTGCGTTCAGATCTTTGTCCGACAATCCTGAAACTTCTCTCAAATCACAATAACTCCACCTTTTATTATCGTTCAAAAGTCTCCAGACTTTTCCCGCATTTACTCCAATTTGATATTTGTCCATCTTGTCAGTTTTTAAGAGGTTAATTAATAGAATGTTCTGTTTCCTGCGGTAAAAATAGCTTTTTATTCGTATAAAAGCTATTTTTCTATATAAAATTCATTATAAAAGGTTATTATTTAACATTTGTCTTAACCTGTTTCACATTCGGCCTACATTTTTATGAAGATATTTATGGCCATCTAAGCTATTTTTACAAATATTTCCTCTAACTTTGCAAGTTGATTAATCAACAGATATGAAAAGAAATAAAAAGAACTGGAGAGTTCCAAAAGGATTGGAAATCACAGAGTTAGATAAAAGAGTGCTCTATTTTCAAGATAGAGGCCATTTGGTCCCTCCGCGCGAACTGATCAAGACGCCTGAACAAATAGAAGGAATACGCTGTAGTGGTGTGGTCAATACCGGAGCATTAGACCTTGTGGAACGAGAGATTCATGCCGGTATGAGTACCTTGGAAATAGATAGGCTGGTTTATGAATATACTCAAGACCATGGAGGAATTCCGGCAACCTTAGGTTACGAAGGATTCCCCAAAAGTTGCTGTACTTCAATCAACGAAGTGGTTTGTCACGGCATTCCCAACGAATTTGACATTCTGGAAGAAGGCGACATTATCAATGTAGACTGCACTACTATCTTGAACGGTTACTATGCCGATGCATCACGCATGTTTATTGTCGGACAAACCACCCCCAAAAAAGAAAAATTGGTACGAGTGGCTAAAGAATGCTTGGAAATAGGTAAGGAAGCGGCTAAACCTTTCGGTTTTGTGGGAGATATAGGGCACGCCATCGAAAAGCATGCCAAGAAAAATGGTTTCTCTGTTGTGCGCGATCTGTGTGGTCATGGAGTAGGTATAGAGTTTCACGAAGAGCCCGACGTAGAGCATTTCGGGAAAAAGGGAACAGGTATGCTGCTGGTTCCGGGAATGGTTTTTACCATCGAACCGATGATCAACATGGGGACATGGGAAGTTTTTATTGACGAAGAAGATGGCTGGACCGTGGTTACCGAAGACGAATTGCCTTCAGCACAATGGGAACATACGTTCGTCATGACAGACAATGGACTTGAAATTCTGACACACTAATCATATATATAATTAAGGTATATAGTATGGATACAATTATATTAGGCATAGAATCGTCTTGTGACGATACTTCGGCTGCGGTAATTAAGAATGGCGTATTGTTGTCCAACGTAGTTTCCAGCCAAGCTGTTCACGAAGCTTATGGAGGAGTGGTTCCAGAACTGGCATCACGTGCCCATCAACAGAATATTGTGCCGGTGGTACACGAAGCCCTGAAAAGAGCAGGAGTTAACAAAGAACAACTGAGTGCCATAGCGTTTACTCGTGGTCCCGGACTAATGGGTTCATTGCTAGTCGGTGTGTCCTTTGCTAAAGGATTTGCTCGCTCTTTAAATATACCGATGATCGATGTTAACCATCTGCAAGCCCATGTGTTAGCACATTTCATTAAAGAATCGGAAGAAGACGGGAACCAGCCTAAATTCCCTTTCTTATGCTTGTTGGTATCGGGAGGAAACTCGCAAATCATACGAGTAAAAGCCTACAATGATATGGAAGTATTGGGTCAGACGATTGACGATGCAGCAGGCGAAGCAATAGACAAATGTTCCAAAGTGATGGGGCTGGGCTATCCTGGTGGCCCCATCATCGACAAACTGGCCCGTCAAGGAAATCCAAAAGCATTTACATTCAGTAAACCGCATATTCCGGATTACAACTACAGTTTCAGTGGGCTGAAAACATCTTTTCTGTATTCCTTGCGCGACTGGTTGAAAGAAGATCCCAATTTCATCGAGCATCACAAAAATGATTTGGCCGCCTCATTGGAAGCGACTGTTGTTGACATCTTGATGAGTAAACTAAAAAAAGCCGCCAAAGATTTTAAAATAAACGAAGTGGCAGTAGCTGGGGGGGTATCGGCCAACAACGGCCTGCGTAACGCCTTCAAGGAACATGCCAATAAATATGGGTGGAATATATACATTCCCAAATTCAGTTTCACAACAGATAATGCTGCAATGATTGCTATAACAGGCTATTATAAGTATTTGGATCGTGATTTTTGTACTATCGACAAACCCGCTTATTCACGGATAAGCATTTAATATTTTAAAAACCGTTATCAAATATGTCTGTAGAAGGTAAATTTTTAAGTAAAGAAATTAACGATTTGTTTTGGCGAGAAGGTTTGACCCTTGCTACTGCCGAAAGTTGTACTGCCGGAAATGTGGCAGCCGCCATTACATCCGTGGCTGGAAGTTCACAATTCTTTAAGGGGGGAATTATAGCTTATTCCAACGAAATAAAAGAAAATATGCTGGGAGTAAGTTCTGAAACATTGGCTGCACATGGAGCCGTAAGTGAAGAAACTGTCATCGAAATGGCAAAAGGCGTAATGAAATTGATGAATGCAGATTGCGCTCTAGCGACTTCAGGTATTGCAGGTCCTACAGGAGGGACTTCAGACAAACCAGTAGGTACCATTTGGCTTGCAGCCGGATGTAAAGACAAAATAATCACGTTGAAATTGGAAGGCGATGAGGGGAGAAACAAAAATATAGCAAATGCAACCCAAAAAGCACTACAATTACTCCGAAATTTATTCCAAAATGAAGAAAATAAGCAATAATAGCAGAATTATTTGCGAAAACTCTTGTTTAATACAAATAAAAGTGCTTATTTTGCACTCCGTTTGAAATAAGTATTGAGAAAAACTATAAAAATAAGATAGCAATGTCGAAGATTTGTCAAATTACCGGAAAAAAAGCCATGATTGGCAACAATGTTTCACACTCTAAGAGAAGAACCAAAAGAACTTTTGATGTGAACTTGTTTACTAAAAAGTTCTACTATGTAGAACAAGACTGCTGGATTAGCCTGAATATCTGTGCTAACGGCTTACGTGTGATTAATAAAAAGGGCTTGAATGCAGCGCTGAACGAAGCGGTGGCTAAAGGCTATTGTGATTGGAAAAGCATCAAAATTATTGGTTAATAAATTTAGGAGAGATAGACTATGGCAAAGAAGGCTAAAGGTAATAGAGTACAGGTAATCCTTGAATGCACGGAAATGAAGGATAGTGGTATGCCGGGAACTTCTCGTTATATTACAACAAAGAACAGAAAAAATACCACTGAAAGATTGGAACTTAAAAAGTACAATCCCATTTTGAAAAGAGTAACAGTTCACAAAGAAATTAAATAATTATAACCCATGGCAAAGAAAACAGTCGCAACCCTTCAGACAGGAAAAGAAGGACGTTCTTATACTAAGGTTATCAAGATGGTTAAATCTCCGAAAACAGGAGCTTACATCTTCGATGAGCAGATGGTACCTAACGAAAAAGTTCAAGACTTTTTCAAGAAATAATTCGGACTACAAACGGATAGGAAGTTCCTTTCACTCTAATTGTGAAAGGAACTTTTTTATGTTCAAAACCTTAGCGGCTGTACCTCCGTTATCGTACAGAATCAGCTGGTGACGGGGATAATAATCTCCCGATAATTATCGAACAGATTACATTCAAACCAATCATTGTGACATTTTCTTTTGCCTATGTAAGAGATTAGTTATATCTTTGTAGCATAAACAGATAAATTAGACTCCAATATGGGATTATTTAATTTTTTCTCTAAAAACAAGAAAGAAACTTTAGACAAAGGTTTGTCTAAAACGAAAGAAAGCGTATTTAGTAAAATTGCCCGCGCTGTGGCAGGAAAGTCAAAGGTGGATGATGAGGTATTGGACAATCTGGAAGAAGTGCTTATCACTTCGGATGTAGGTGTTGAAACAACTTTGAACATCATCAAACGCATTGAGGAAAGAGTTGCTAAGGACAAGTATGTCAATACCCAAGAACTGAATAAAATTCTTCGTGAAGAGATAGCAGCACTGCTAACAGAGAATAATACAGTGGATTCGGACGATTTCATAGTTCCTGAAGAGAAAAAGCCCTATGTTATAATGGTAGTAGGTGTAAACGGAGTGGGAAAAACTACAACTATCGGTAAATTGGCATACCAGTTCAAAAAAGCAGGAAAGTCTGTTTACTTAGGTGCTGCCGATACTTTCCGTGCAGCAGCTGTAGAACAATTGGACATTTGGGGAGAAAGAGTCGGAGTGCCGGTTATCAAGCAAAAAATGGGGTCAGATCCAGCATCTGTTGCTTTTGATACGTTGAGTTCGGCAGTGGCCAATCAGGCTGATGTCGTAATCATTGATACAGCAGGACGCCTTCATAATAAAATCGGTTTGATGAATGAGTTGACCAAGATAAAGAATGTGATGAAAAAGGTTGTTTCGGATGCTCCTCACGAAGTTCTGCTGGTTTTAGACGGATCTACTGGACAAAATGCGTTTGAACAAGCCAAACAATTCACTTTGGCTACAGAAGTTACAGCAATGGCTATCACTAAATTGGACGGAACAGCCAAAGGAGGAGTCGTAATTGGCATCTCAGACCAGTTTAAAATTCCGGTAAAATATATCGGACTAGGCGAAGGTATTGAAGATATGCAAGTATTTCGTAAAAAAGAGTTTGTTGATTCATTGTTTGGAGATACTGAATAATTCATGAAACGCAATACAATAGATATTATCACTTTAGGATGTTCTAAAAACTTGGTTGACTCAGAAAAATTGATGCACCAATTGGAATTGAATGGTTATAAAGTAACTCATGATTCAGATCATCCGCAAGGGGAAATCGTGGTTATCAATACATGCGGTTTCATCGGAGATGCCAAAGAAGAATCTATTAATATGATTTTGGAGTTCTGTCAGGCCAAAGAGGCAGGACGGCTTAAAAAGCTATACGTAATGGGATGTCTTTCTGAAAGATATTTACAAGAACTTACATTAGAGATTCCTCAAGTAGACAAGTTTTATGGAAAGTTTAACTGGAACGAACTGCTGGCAGATTTAGGCAAGGTATATAAATCAGAATTGGCCATTGAACGGACATTAACGACTCCACATCATTATGCCTATCTGAAAATATCAGAAGGTTGTGACCGTAAATGCTCTTATTGTGCAATTCCCATTATCACAGGACACCACGTTTCACGTCCAATGGAAGAAATAATTGACGAAGTGAAACTACTAGTATCCGAAGGAGTAAAAGAGTTCCAAATTATAGCCCAAGAACTGACTTATTACGGCGTAGATCTGTACAAAAGCCAGAAATTGCCTGAACTCATTGAGAAAATAGCCCAGATTCCCGGTGTGAAATGGATACGCTTGCATTATGCATATCCAGCTCATTTCCCGGAAGATTTATTCCGCGTAATGCGCGAGCACGACAATATATGCAAATACATAGATATTGCCTTGCAACATATCAGCGACAAGATGTTGAACAAAATGAGACGGCATGTAACCAAAGCAGAAACCTACAGATTAATCGAAAAATTCCGTAGAGAAGTACCAAACATTCATATTCGTACCACATTAATGGTGGGACATCCTGGTGAAACGGAAGAAGATTTTGCAGAATTAAAAAAATTCGTCAAACAAGTGCGATTTGATCGGATGGGAGCCTTCGCTTACTCGGAAGAAGAGGGAACATTTGCTGCTCAAAAATATGAGGATTCTATTCCTCCTGAAGTGAAGCAGCAACGTTTGAATGAACTAATGACTCTCCAACAGGAAATTGCCAGCGAACTGAGCACAGCTAAAATTGGTAAGGAATTTAAAGTTATCATCGACAGGAAGGAAGGAGATTATTACATAGGAAGAACCCAATTTGACTCTCCCGAAGTAGATCCGGAAGTCTTGATAAAAGTCAGTGAAGGAACTTTGAATATCGGTGATTTTTACAAAGTGAAGGTTATAGATGCAGACAATTTTGATCTATACGCCAATGTTTTATAGAAAATTTGAGTATATTGAGCAATAAAGAATTTATATCTGAGTTATCACGTAAATTAGGATATATCAATAAAGATACATCCCAATTAGTGTCTTCAGTAATTGGAATTATGGTTCAAGAATTGCAAGACGGAAACAGTGTTACAATTCAAGGGCTCGGTACATTTGATGTAAAGAAAAAGCTGGAAAGAATATCTGTCAATTCGGTTACTCAGCAACGTATGTTAATTCCTCCCAAACTAGTGTTAGTCTATACACCCAGTATAGTCTTAAAAGAGAAGTTTAAATAAAAAACCCAAGCGCATGAGCGAAAAAATAACCATACAAGACATTATTGAATTATTAGCTGAAAAACATAATATGTCCCCAAAGGAGGCTGATATCTTTGTCAAAAGTATGTTTGAATTGATAGAAGATGCCCTAACTATAGAGAAATATGTAAAGGTTAAAGGGTTTGGCACATTTAAACTGATGGAAGTAAAAAGTCGTGAGGGTGTAAATATAGATGCAAGGGAACGAATTGAGATACAAGGTCATGCCAAAATATCTTTCACCCCAGATTCCAATATGAAAAATCTGATAAATAAGCCATTCGCTCATTTTGAAACGGTAATATTAAACGAAAAGACCAAACTGAAAGATGTTGTAATTGAAATAGAAGGAGAGAAAGAAGAAACCTTTGAAGATATTGTAACGAATATAATTGAAGAAACAATTGTAACAGAAAATGTTGCCTCGGCAGAATTGGCAGAGGAGATAAACTCTATTACAGACGAAGATATTGTTATATTCGAAGAAACTCTTACAGCCAATAAGCCGATTGTGGCCGAAAAATTAAATACCACAGAAGAAGAGACGCTAGAATCATCTGAAGCAAATTTGTTGAGTTCGGAACAGGAAAATATAATAAAGGAAAGCAAAAAGTCTATAGAAGACATTATTACAGCAACAATAGATCTGACACAGAAGACGATAAAAGAAGAACCGATAATTACCATTGCAGATTCGGCCAGAATAGCCTCTTGTGAAAACAAGACTTTGGCAGAAAGCATAAGCCTGATGAAAAGCAATTCATCGAAGGAATCATCTACAAAAGAAGTCGTTCTTACTAATCCAACGTATAAAGCGGAAAAAGGAACAAGAATAAGTTGTGATATCTCAAATACATCGAAAACAAAGGTTACAAGAAAAGTAATCATAGTAATTATTTTGATGTGCATTGCTGGGGGGATATATTGGTATTTGCAATCAAAAATACAACCACTTATTCCAATACAAAGTAATTCCCTTGTACTACAAAAGAGGGAAAACTCAAAGGTTTTAACTCCGATCAATGATTCATTGACACAGCATAAAGATACAGCAAATATACTAATCCATATTCCAAAACAAGAGAGCACAACCTTATCACTTCAGGACACAAAAACTATAAATGCAAAGAAACTATCAAGTATTGCCAAAGAAACCTCCTTGGCTGATACTGTGGAATACGATATAACAGGGACAAAAACCAATTATACACTACAAGAAGGTGAGAGTTTAGTGAAACTGGCTGTTAAGTTCTATGGAACAAAAAAGTTATGGCCATATATCGTGAGACATAATAAAAATATCATTAAGGATGCCAACAAGGTGCCTGTAGGAACCATCTTGCGTATTCCTGAATTAACTCCTAAAACTAAAGAATCTTGATTCATTTACTTGTCAAGATCATAACAATTACCCTATATATTGCGGCATTTTAGAATTCTTTAGCCCAACAATCTTTAAAAAGTAGGAGAATACTTTGCTTTTTTAATAAAAATTAGTTGCTGCTGTTAATTAATTACCGTAATTTTGGCTGCGTTAAATAAATAAAGCCGTTTGCAGGCTTGTTAATAGATTAATAAAGAAATAACTAAACATAAAAATTATGGCTGAAGCAATTGATATTCGCGAACTAAACGAACGAATTGAAAGACAAAGTGCGTTCGTAACAAACTTAATGACTGGTATGGACCAAGTTATCGTAGGTCAGAAACATTTAATAGAGTCATTACTCATCGGTTTGCTGTCCGATGGTCATATTTTATTGGAGGGTGTTCCTGGACTGGCAAAAACCTTAGCCATCAAAACGCTTTCATCCCTGATTGATGCCAAGTACAGCCGCATCCAGTTTACTCCAGACTTACTGCCAGCCGATGTGATCGGTACCATGATCTATAGTCAAAAAGACGAACAATTTATAGCAAAGAAAGGTCCGATTTTCGCCAATTTCGTATTGGCTGATGAAATCAACCGTGCCCCAGCCAAAGTACAAAGTGCCTTGTTGGAAGCAATGCAGGAACGCCAAGTAACTTTAAGTAAGGAGACATTTTTGCTGCCTGAACCGTTTTTGGTGATGGCTACTCAAAATCCGATTGAACAAGAAGGTACATACCCGCTTCCTGAAGCCCAAGTGGACCGATTTATGTTGAAAGTTATTATCGATTATCCAAAATTGGAAGAAGAAAAGAAAATTATTCGTCAGAATATCAACGGAGAAAAAATGGAAGTACGTTCTATCTTGAAATCGGCAGATATTATGGAAGCTCGTAAAGTGGTTCGACAGGTTTATTTGGATGAGAAAATAGAGCAATACATTGCCGACATTGTATTTGCAACCCGTTTCCCCGAAAAATATAATTTAAAGGAACTAAAAAATATGATAGGTTTTGGCGGATCACCACGTGCCTCTATCAATCTAGCACTGGCTGCACGCAGTTACGCCTTTATCAAACGTCGTGGCTATGTGATTCCTGAAGATGTTCGAGCCGTTGCTCATGATGTACTTCGTCACCGTATCGGTTTGACTTATGAAGCGGAGGCAACGAACATGACTTCTGATGAAATTGTAAGCAAAATATTAAATAAAGTTGAAGTACCCTAATGGAATATCCTGTCCAGAAAATAACATGATCTCTATTCTGGACAGGAAAAATGCTCAGGCCTAACACTTTATTGATCTAAAAGACAAAGTGAGGTACTAACACGCAACAAACAATAAAACTAAGTACGAACAGTATGGAAACAAGTGATTTATTAAAACGGGTTCGTCAGATTGAAATCAAGACACGCGGACTTTCGAACAATATTTTTGCAGGACAATACCACTCTGCATTTAAAGGGAAAGGTATGTCGTTTTCGGAAGTTCGTGAATATCAATACGGTGACGATGTCCGTGACATAGATTGGAACGTAACTGCCCGATACAATAAACCTTTTATCAAAGTGTTTGAAGAGGAACGCGAATTGACTGTTATGCTTTTGATTGATGTCTCAAATAGCTTGGATTTCGGAACGGTAAAGCAATTTAAAAAAGATATGGTGACCGAGATCGCTGCTACATTGGCATTCTCAGCTATTCAAAATAATGATAAAATTGGAGTCCTTTTCTTTTCGGATCAAATAGAGAAATTCATTCCGCCCAAAAAAGGACGTAAGCATATTCTTTATATCATCCGTGAATTGCTTGATTTCAAACCCGAGAGTAAACGCACGGATATCAAAATGGCAGTAGAATACTTGACCAACGTCATCAAAAAACGATGTACTACCTTTATGATAAGTGACTTTATAGACAAGAATGATTTCCGTAATGCACTGACTATCGCTAACCGAAAACACGACATTGTAGCCATTCAGGTATATGATCGCCGAATGGCTGACCTGCCTAATGTAGGATTGATGAAAGTGCGTGATGCAGAAACAGGATACGAACAATGGATTGACACTTCATCAAAAACCTTGCGGCAAGCACACAATACTTGGTGGAATCAACAGCAGAGTGTATTGAATGAAATATTTACTAAAAGTAAGGTGGACTCTATTTCTATCCGAACCGATCAAGATTATGTGAAATTGTTGCTTAACTTATTTGCTAAACGAAATTGAAGGATATGAATATACTAAATACTAGCAAAAAGTTTTTGAAAATATGGGTCTTGGCATTTGTACTGACTACAATCGGACAATTACAAGCGCAACAAGTTACAGTAGATGCTAGCATTGATTCGCTGCAACTTCTGATTGGCGAACAAACTAAAGTAAAACTGGAAATCAGTATGGATGCTAACCAAAAAGTACAACTTCCGCTTTTACAAGATACATTAGTAAAAGGAGTGGAGATTCTAGATATAGCCAAGCCCGACACTCAGATGTTGAATGATGGCAAACGTATGCTGATAAAACAGGAATACACAATAACCTCCTTTGATTCAGCCCTCTATTATTTACCTCCTTTTGAGGTTGTGGTAAACGGAGAGCCACACCGTTCTAAGGCATTGGCGATAAAGGTATATTCCATACCTGTAGATACTTTGCATCCCGAACAATTTTTCGGTCCGAAAACAATTCGAGAGATTCCAATTATATGGGAAGACATATCTGCTATTGTATGGTTCATCTTATTGTTGCTCACTTTGAGCGCGCTAACTTATTATTTATTTGTACGCTACAGAGACAACAAACCTATTATCAAGAAAATCAAAATTGAACCCCAATTGCCTCCCCATCAATATGCTTTAAACGAAATAGAACACATCAAAAAAGACAAAACATTACGTGTTTCTGATCCAAAAGCTTATTATACGAAGTTAACAGATGTGCTCCGTATCTATATAGAGGGGCGTTTCAGCTTTAATGCCATGGAAATGACTTCTGCTGAAATTATTGAGAAGCTACAGAAAACCAATGACAAAGAATCCATTAAAGATTTGATGTATTTATTCCATACTGCTGATTTGGTAAAGTTTGCTAAGCATTCTCCACAGATAAATGAAAACGATATGAATCTAGCAAATGCTATTGAATTTATTAATCATACAAAAGTGGAACAAGATCTGAATGCAAAATCCGAACTCACAGAAATTACTGTAGAGGAGAAGCGAAACAAACAAGGACGGATGATTCTGTTAGGAAGTATCTGTATTATCGTGATTGGCATTATTAGCATTCTATACAAAATACTGAGTGGCATATACAATCTCTGGTTTTAACTTCTAAATACTAGAAATGATGATTTTTGCAAATATTAAATATTTATTCCTACTGGTTCTACTCATACCTTATGTAATATGGTATGTCATGAAACAGAGAAAAACCGAGCCAACACTTC
>CAMWGU010000091.1 GCA_947173895.1 uncultured Bacteroides sp.
GATACCCTTTTGGGGTATACACGCTTTCCAGGCGTGCCTCTTCAACCACTCGAGCACCTCTCCTTTTTCGGAATGCAAAAGTAAAACAATCTTTTGACTTTAGCAAACATTTAAGGAAAGATTTGCTCTACAAACCGCATGAATACAGCTCTATGCTGACGGCCCATCTGTTTTCCAAGCTTCGCCTACAAGTCATGGTTGCGCAAACGATACTGCGCCAACTCCTCATACGGAGTGCCCGGACGACCATAATTACAATACGGATAAATGGAGATGCCGCCACGCGGAGTGAAAATGCCCGTCACCTCAATATACTTGGGATCCATCAGTTTAATCAGATCCTTCATGATGATGTTTACGCAGTCCTCATGAAAATCACCATGATTGCGAAAGCTAAACAAATAAAGTTTCAAGCTTTTACTCTCCACCATTTTCCTATCGGGCAGGTACGAGATACGGATTTCCGCAAAGTCGGGCTGTCCGGTGATGGGACAAAGGCTAGTAAATTCCGGACAATTAAAACGCACCCAGTAATCGTTGTCAGGATGTTTGTTGGCAAAAGCTTCTAGCACTTGCGGAGCATAATCTTGTTTGTACTCCGTCTTTTTTCCTAATATTGTCAATTCGTCTTTTCTTTCCATAAAGCTAGTCTTTAAAAATTTCACAGCCAGTTTCCCTTTTCGGCCTTCATTGCCAAATATCTTTCCAAACCTTCACGCCGGAGCTTGCACGCCGGACAATGACCGCAACCGTCTCCCTGCACCCCGTTATAGCAAGTCAGTGTATCGCGACGGATCAGGTCGAGTACACCCAGCTCGTCGGCCAACGCCCATGTTTCCGCCTTATCAATCCACATCAGCGGAGTATGTAGAACAAACTGCTCGTCCATGGCAAGATTCAGCGTCACATTCAGCGATTTGATGAAAGCATCCCGACAATCAGGATAGCCGCTGAAATCGGTCTGCGAAACACCGGTCACAATATGGTTTACACCCAGTTCGCGCGCACAGACAGCAGCAATACTTAAAAAGAACAAATTGCGCCCCGGCACAAATGTATTAGGAAAACCGCCGTCCGGTTGCTCCCGGTCCATCGCCATCGAGGGGTCTGTCAGCGAATTCCTGCCCAAGCTTCCTATAAAAGAGACATCCATCACTTTAAGCTCCACGCCTGCTTTTTCGGCAATGGCGCGCGCCAATTCCACCTCTTTCACATGTTTTTGTCCATAGATAAAGCTGACAGCATATACCTTTCGGAAATGCTTCTTCGCCCAAAACAGACAAGTGGTTGAATCCTGCCCTCCGCTGAAAACAACCAATGCATCATTTTTATTCATCGTTCCATTATTTACCGACATGCCCAAAGCACCCACACCACAACCGCTACTGGCCAACCGGCACACGGCGACCAACCGACCAATGAAGCACTTCGGAACAAATCCTTATAATTCGTTTATCTTTAATACGTTGTATGAGATATGTTCATCAAAGACATCGCTCCCATCCGCCTTCTTGATATAGTTCACCACACGGATGGTGACGGGCAGGATCATCATTTCGTAAAGTGTTTTGAGCACCGCCTGCACGGCCATCATCTCTACCAACTCGCCCAACGGCAACAAGCCTCCAAAGGCAATCGGAAAAAAGAGCATGGAGTCGGCCCCCTCTCCCACCAAGGTGGAAACGATGGCGCGAAGAGAAAAATTTTTTCCGCCGGAAGCCAGTTTCATCTTACTCATGACGTAGGCGTTCAGAAAAGATCCGACCAAAAAGGCTGTCAGACTGGCAACTGCAATGCGGGGAGCCATGCCAAATACAAAATTGAACCCCTCTTCACCTTCCCAAAAGGGCGCGGCGGGCATCAGAACGGCAAGCTGACCCAAAGCCACCGTCATGAAGTTCATGGCAAACCCCATCCAGATGATAAGACGGGCCTTACGGAAGCCCCATACTTCGGCTATACAGTCATTGATGATATAGGAAATGGGAAACACGACCAGTCCGGCAGTTACGGTTATTTTCCAAATTTGGACTACTTTGGTCTCCAACAAATTGGCTGCCACCAGACATACGCAAAACAAAATGCCAAGCAGCATGTACGATACAGATACGGTATTATTCTTCTTCATTTCTCCTGTTTTTTACGTGGTGTTCTAGAATACACGGCCGTCACAATACACGGCATCCTACGTCTTTATTTTCTTGTTCAGGCTGCAAAGGTAAACAGATTACACTACTCTGACAAACGAATGATCCAAATTATTTAAAGCTTTTTATACAGCGCTGCATCTATATCGCCATAACATACTAATAAACAACATATTGCGTCTTACACACATCATAAATAAAAAGGGGCTCTCCCTATCGACAAACCCGTCTTAAAACACGTACGTACGTGATAGCCTACGCGACCGTATGTGTAAGCCTACACATACGTACGTATAAGCCCACACGTACGTACGTGTTTTAAGACGGAGGCATACGGATATGTTTTTACGGTTTTTAACTAAAATAGTCGTGAATTTATATCTATATTTGCGATGGCAAAACAAGAATGATTAATGAAAAAACAAGAACTTTACAACAAGGTCATCACCTACTTTCAGGAAGCGATGCCCGTGGCCAAAACCGAGCTTCATTACAACAATCCGTTCGAACTGTTGATAGCCGTCATTCTGAGTGCGCAATGCACAGACAAACGGGTGAACCAGATCACTCCTCCCCTCTACCGCGATTTTCCGACGCCCGAGGCACTGGCCGCTTCTACCCCCGAAGTGATCTACGAATATATACGGACTGTGAGCTATCCCAACAACAAGGCCAAACATCTGGTGGGAATGGCGCAAATGCTGGTGAAGGATTTCAATAGCGAAGTACCGGAAACATTGGAAGAACTGATCAAACTGCCGGGAGTAGGGCGCAAGACGGCAAACGTCATTCAGAGCGTGGTTTTCAATAAAGCAGCCATGGCGGTAGACACCCATGTATTCCGGGTCAGCCACCGCATCGGACTGGTACCCAATACCTGCACCACTCCGCTGGCCACCGAAAAGTATCTGATGAAGCACATTCCGGAAGACATTGTACCTACCGCACATCATTGGCTGATTTTGCACGGAAGATATGTATGCGTGGCACGCACCCCGAAATGTGCAGAATGCGGCCTGAACGGACTATGCCGATATTCATTGAAACTGTCCAGATAGATTGACGCATGTATGCCCCGCGTCGGGCAGCCCGACAGTCAGTCCGTCGTATGCAAAATGCACATGCGGAGGCAGCAAACGTTCGGCTTCGGCATGCAGTCCCACATGGTGGCTCATGTGGACAAGATAGGTTTCTTTGGCCCCTATCCTTCGCGCATTCTCTAATGCCTGCTGCAAATGTTGATGCGTATGATGAGGCTGAGGACGCAAAGCATTCATGACCAGCACATCCAATCCCTGCAACTTATGGTATTCAGAGTCGGGCATGGCCAGCATATCGGTAATCCACGCCATCCCGCCTACGCGATATCCCAGAATAGGCAGTTTGCCATGCATTACCCGCACAGGTATCACCTCCACCTGTCGGCCTTCAGGACCGTTGACAACAAAAGAAGTATCGGGAGCAATCTCCTCCAACGTGATGCGGGGCACTCCCAGATAAAGATGCTCGGCAAAGCAATAAGGAATGCGCTGCCGCAACCGCTCCGCCACGTAGTGTTCAGCGTAAACCGGTATATCGCGAAAACGGCAGAACGGACGCAGGTCGTCCAACCCTCCCACATGGTCGTAATGCTCGTGAGTGATCAGTACCCCATCCAAAGGCCTGAAATCGTCCAACCGCAACATCTGCTCACGAAAATCAGGGCCGCAGTCTATTAAGATCCGGACACCAGCCGTCTCAATCAATCCCGAACAACGCAAGCGGTTGTCGCGAGAATCGGTGCTGGTACACACCGGACATCGGCACCCTATTTCGGGAACTCCCGTAGAGGTTCCGCTGCCTAGTATCGTAATCTTCATAAAAACATCTTATATATAGTTCACTTCGGGAGAAATAGCAATTCCGAACTGTTGAAATACAGATTCCTGTATCTGCGAGGCCAGTGCCATCACCTCATCCCCTATAGCACCTCCACAGTTCACCAACACCAACGCCTGTCTGGAATGCACACCCACACGCCCCACCTGTCGGCCTTTCCATCCACACCGGTCAATCATCCATGCGGCAGGAATCTTTACGCGGTCATTGTCCACTTCGTAATGAGGCATCTCCGGATACAGCCCACGCAATTCCTCAAACCGTTCACGCGGAATAATGGGATTCATGAAAAAACTTCCGGCGTTTCCCTGCACTTTGGGGTCAGGCAATTTGGCTTCACGCATGGCCATAATCACTTTACGTACATTCTCCAATGTCAGTTTATCTCCTCTTTTGCCCAATTCCTGGCGCACGTTCCCATACTCCAAATTGAACGAAGGCAGCTTTTTTAAACGATAAGTGACATAAGCCACTATATATTTACCTTTCAGTTCCTTTTTAAAGACACTGTCACGATAGCCAAAACAACATTCCTCTTTGGTAAACTTCCGCATCCGACCGGTTGCCACCTCCATCGCGTCTACACTTACAATCAAATCTTTGGCCTCCACTCCATATGCGCCTATATTCTGAACAGCCGAAGCTCCCACCTCGCCGGGAATCAATGAAAGATTCTCGGCTCCATACCATCCGTTCTTCACCGTATAAGCCACGAAATCATCCCATACCTCACCGGCTCCCACCTTTACCTCTATCTCCTGTGCATTTTCATCCACCACCTCGTATCCGCGAATTGCCGAATGCAGGATCACTCCTTCATAATCGCCTTTAAAAAGCAAATTGCTTCCCGAACCGATGTGCAACCACTTTCCTTTCATTACATCCTTATCCTCCAAGACGAATTTCATATCGGCCACCGATTCATATTCTATAAACCACGACGCTTTCACATCCATGCCGAATGTATTATGCAATAACAAAGAGTAATTACCCGTTTTTTCCATTTATCCACCCTATCAGTCACTCAAATCTTCAAACTGCGTCAGCTTCCACACACCATTCCGCCGTTTAAAGTAAAGTGTATTACTAAATCCGTTTCCTAATCCTTTTAATTCTATTATCTTCACATCGGTATGAAGACTTTTATTTTGTCCATAAATTATATTGGTCAAATTCTCACGAGGTAGCGCCGGCTGAAAAGCAAACCACTGTCCGGCCTCCAAGGTCGTCTCCAATATCTGAAACTCATCTTCAGGATCGGCAGTCACAAACTTCAGCGGTTCGTGCAAACGCGACAATTGGAACACCGAATCATTGACGAAACGTTCATAAAATTCAAAAAAATCTTCCTGATCAGTCTTCTCTTCCCTCACTATATCCGCAAAGTCGATAGCTTCCAATTTCCACACTCCCTCCAAACGCTCGAAATAATAACGTTTAAGCTTTCCCTGTTTCAAATAAATCCACTCCACCTTGACGCTGGTCATGCTCGTATCCTTCTCCATTTCCATATCCTCCTCCCTGTCAAAAAGCACCGTATAAGCATCTTGCAAACTGAATAAAGAATCATATTCCCATTGATCTTTCTCAATGTGCCGCTTTTCATTCATTGTATAATATGGTAAAGGAAACACAATGCGCGACAGTTGTAATTTATCGCTACTGGTAAAGTTATAGAAAAAGTCGACAAAACTCTCGTCGGCCGTAGCGGGAACCATTGCTTCCTCTTCTACTGCCCAAAGCGCCTCTGTCGTATCCCGAACCACAGCCTGCGAATCTATTTCCTCTGTGAGTTTCTCGAAGGGGGCTATTTTTTTTCTCCCACCTTCACAAGAATTCATCAGGCCAAGCAAACAAACTCCGATTATTAGTTTTCTCATTTCTACATTTAGAAAAAAACAATGCAAAAATATTGTTTTTTTTAGTTTTCAGCAAAATATATGGGTTTAATTCGCTAACTTTGCAGTCATTAAAAAAATAAAGAAGAAAATATGTTAGCTAAAATAGAACAATTACTTCAGGAAATTGAAGGCCTGCAAGCAGCCAATGCGGAAGAATTAGAAGCCTTGCGCATTAAATATCTTAGCAAAAAAGGAGCGATAAACGAGTTGATGGCAGATTTCCGTAATGTACCTGCCGAACAGAAAAAAGAAGTGGGCATAAAACTGAACGAGTTGAAAACCAAAGCCCAGAAACGCATCACAACGCTGAAAGAAACTTTCGAAACCCAGGATAACGGTGCCGCCGAAATGGATCTCACCCGCACCGCCTATCCCATCGGACTGGGAACCCGTCATCCACTGAACATTGTAAAGAACGAAATTATCGACATATTCCACCGTCTAGGATTCAGTATTGCCGACGGCCCCGAAATAGAAGACGATCTGCATGTATTTACCGCCATGAACTTTGCCGAGGACCATCCTGCCCGCGACATGCAAGACACTTTCTTTATCGAAGCCAATCAGGAAGATGTGAAAAAGAACATCATACTGCGCACACACACCTCTTCCGTGCAGGCCAGAGCCATGGAAAATTCA
The DNA here is from genome assembly GCA_947173895.1 of uncultured Bacteroides sp. Taxonomy (GTDB): domain Bacteria; phylum Bacteroidota; class Bacteroidia; order Bacteroidales; family Bacteroidaceae; genus Phocaeicola. The sequence goes on from CAMWGU010000091.1 coordinate 6,566, forward strand.
CAACCTCCCATCCGCATTATCTGTCCGGGACGTGTATATCGCAACGAAGCAATCAGTTATCGTGCCCATGCATTTTTCCATCAGGTAGAAGCACTCTATATTGATAAAAATGTATCGTTTACCGACTTGAAGCAGGTATTGTTGCTGTTTGCTAAAGAAATGTTTGGCGAAGACACCCAAATCCGTTTGCGTCCGTCTTATTTCCCGTTCACCGAACCCAGTGCCGAAATGGATATCAGCTGTAACATCTGTGGCGGAAAAGGCTGTCCGTTCTGCAAAGGCACAGGCTGGGTAGAAATTTTGGGATGCGGCATGGTAGATCCGAACGTATTGGAGGCCAACGGAATAGACAGTAAAATATATTCCGGATATGCATTAGGAATGGGTATCGAACGCATCACCAACTTAAAATACCGTGTAAACGATTTACGATTATTCTCAGAAAACGACACACGCTTCTTGAAAGAATTTGAAGCGGCCAATTAATAACGAGACAACAACTCAATGTGCCGATGTGCCAATTGACATGCGAAAAACAACGCAGCCAATCGGCATATTGGCACATTGATGCATTTACACCTCGACACACCAACCATATTGCTACTTATGAAAGATAAGCTGATCACCCCGAGCTATATAGAAATACTGGCAGCCAACTTTCTGTTGTTCTTTGGATTCTGGCTATTGATGCCCGTATTGCCCTTCTATCTGGCAGAAGTTTTTGACGCCAACAAAGCCACCATAGGCGCTGTGCTTTCTTGTTACACCATCGCCGCCCTGTGCATACGCCCTTTTTCCGGCTATCTGCTGGACACATTTGCCCGAAAACCCCTCTATATGCTGGCCTATTTCATCTTCACAGCCATTTTCGGAGGATACATCCTTGCAGGAACACTCACTTTGTTCATCCTGTTCCGCATTGTCCATGGAGTATCTTTCGGCATGGTAACAGTCAGTGGAAACACCCTAGTCATTGACATCATGCCTTCTTCACGCCGAGGAGAGGGACTGGGATACTACGGACTGGCCAACAACATAGCCATGTCCATCGGACCGATGACCGGACTGTTTCTGCACGATGCCGGAGTAGATTATACACTTATCTTCTGTAGCTCATTAGGATCCTGCCTCATCGGTTTCCTCTGCGCCTCGCTGGTGAAAACCACCTACAAACCGCCTGTAAAAAGAGAGCCTTTGTCATTAGACCGATTTATCCTGCTCAAAGGAATTCCGGCCGGATTCAGCCTACTATTGCTGTCCATCCCTTACGGCATGACCACCAATTATGTGGCCATGTATGCCAAACAAATAGGCATTCAGGCACCTACCGGTTTCTTCTTCACCTTCATGGCTCTGGGAATGGCCGTATCCCGACTTTTTTCCGGCCGACTGGTAGACCGGGGACTGGTCACCCAAGTCATTGAAATCGGACTTTATCTGGTTTGCTTCTGTTTCTTTGGATTGAGTTCTTGTGGATGGCTGGCAACATGGAACCTGCATGCAACCACTTACTTTCTGTTCGCCATAGCTCTTCTGCTAGGCATCGGATTCGGAACCATGTTTCCGGCCTATAACACACTATTCGTCAATCTGGCACCCAACAGTCAACGAGGAACGGCAACCAGCACCTACCTGACTTCGTGGGATGTAGGCATAGGAATAGGAATGTTGCTTGGCGGATACATTGCCGAGATAGCTACATTCAAAATGGCTTATTTGTTTGGAGCCGCACTGACAATCATTTCATTGTTCTATTTCAGAAATAAGGTGGCACCCCATTTTCATCAGCATAAGCTGCGTTAATCCTTGTATGTCAGCACCATTATATGAGAAAAGTTGTCATTCACCACAGACAATTGCATGGAGAGAATAAACGAGTGCAGCAAAGGGGCATTCTCCAACAAAAATGATGGGAAATAAGGTTTGAAACGCTCCGGCTCTTTAGACACCCGACCCATATCTGCCACAAACATAAAGGCAGCATCATGCGAAAGATTGGCTACACATTCATTAAACAAAGTGCGATTCTCTCTTTCGTATGCCTCCTCCATGCAACGCACCATCGACTCTTTGTCGGCAGATATAATCAAACTGTCCTCTCTGACCTCCTGAATACTACCCAACTTTTTAATCATCTGATCCACACAACTGCATGAATCAGGCAGAAAAGTATCTCCGGTGAGATAAACCACATCGCTATTCATGTGAAAATCAAATTCGCTCCAACAATCGTTACTGTCCTGCAAAAAAGGCATGGAAGACGTACGTGCATACAAGGTTAGAAAATTATGTGTCTTCTTTTTCTGTATCGCTTTAGCAAACACCGGATTATCAGTCAATGCCTTTCTCTCGTCCTCGCGCGCATCAATTACCTTCTCTATCAAACTTTTCTGATAACTTACTACATAGAATCCCGCTTCGCTATAGACAGCCAGAAAATCATCACTATTCATCGGATAAATGAAGATGGTTTTTCCTTTATACTTTTCTTTCTTGGGCAGAAAATTTCCCGAAGCCTTTTCCAATAACATATGTGTTAAGATCTCTTCATCATCAGCCCCCATACGGAAATAGACCACCTGATCGCGCGAAGTATCTGTCGAATGGAAACTCACCATCATCCGGCTCATCTTACCATTCAGACCATGAGCACTATAGGTGGTGCATTCGTTCAGACCTCCCAGCACATAACTTAATAGACCCGGAAACTGAAAGTCACCCAACTTTTTAGAATAACTCAACTGAGGAAATTCATTCAGATAATAACTGATATTATCGCTCTCTAACACACCGATACAATCAGCAGGCACAAGCGAGAAAAGATTAATTTCCCGACTCTTATCCGCCAAGGTTAACCTTGCAAAACCGTAAAAGCCAACAGCCGTACAAAACAAAACAACTGATAGCACCATTCCCAACTTAGCAACTGTTCGCAACCTCATACCTTCACCCGTATTTATGTTTTTTTTGCAAAAATAGCAAATTATTTAAGAGTATAAATAAAAAAAACAACAAAATATCACCTTCATTCTTACCTATGAATCATTTGAACAGATAGTTCCAATTGCCCCCACCCTATCATTGCATTAAACAATCTGATAGAAGAGTAAGAAGACAATTCTTCAAGGCGGATTTCCTTTTCCTTTATTACGCCACGCTCCAATAAGGCCGAACGGCAAGTTCCCTTCAACAAAGGCGACCGCGGCGTAAGCCAGTCCTCCCCATCAAACAAAGCAATATTGGCAATAGAAGTATCGGTCAGCAAGCCCCGCCTGACAATCAACACATCATCCCGTTCTCCTCGGCAGGAAAACAGCCTGTTCAGTTTGCTCCGGTCCACACTCTTATAAGTATAATCTATATCGTCCGAACAAACCAACTGCAAAGAACGTACCGGACTCATTTCATAGGCCGCATAATTCACCTCCTTTATCCCTGTGCCATCGTATACCACCCTGCATTTCATCCCATCCATCTCCGGAGTCAGTTTCAGATATTCCTCTAGCTCCATTTTGCCACATCCTGGCCAAAAATGAGAGCGAGTGTTGTTCAGTCTTTCATTATGGCAACGCAAATTACATGCTTCACCTTGTTGTATCCGTATCGTTTCAATAAATAGGCACATAAACTTTCTGTATCATTTCTTCGTATTCACTTTGCAAATCACTTTTCGAAGTGATTCCGCCTCCTGCCTTATAACAAAGCTGCTCACCTTCTTGTTCCAGAAAACGGATCATTACCGCGCTATCCAAAGTCTCTCCGTCACAATATCCCATCACTCCCGTGTAAAACCCTCGCCGAAAATCTTCCGCTTCCTCAATAATAGCCATAGTCTTAGATTTGGGAGCACCGGTGATAGAGCCTGCGGGCAGCAAACGGAACAGTATATCCCCCATGTGTGAAGGGTAATCCGAGGGCAGAATACCGGCTATTTCGGAACTTGTTTGAAAAATCGGCCCTTTATTGGTCTCCAATCGGTCACAATAACGATAGCGGACAACACTTACCTGTTCGGCTACCATGCTCAGGTCGTTACGAATCAAATCTACAATCGTAGCATGTTCGGCCGCTTCTTTCGGATCATCCATCAATCTTCGTTCGGCATCAGGCAAGGTTGCATCAATGGTTCCCTTCATCGGAAAAGACCGGATTTCCCCTTTTTCTATTCGAACAAAGATTTCGGGAGAGAAGCAAACCAACCGATCTTTCAGCCAAAGTTTATAGAGTGCATTGGAATAATGAAACACGGTCTCCAAAGTCAAATTGGTCTTGACGGGAATCTTACAAGTCAGATTGACAAGATAACTGTTACCGAGCAAAATGTTTCGTTTCACAATGTCAAAAGCCTGTTGATATTTCTTCAAAGGCATCGGAGCAGCAGCCCAGTCTATCCGCTTGTTATAGCTTCCGGACGGAGTATTCCAATTGCTCACCCCGTTAAAATCATACCGAAGACAAAGCGGATCAATACGATCTACCTCTTCTATCAAAGAACATTGCTGTGTATAATCAATTACAAAAAGAAAAGGTTTCCGGCAACCGGCCAGGTCATTCATACGTTTTATAGCTTCCGGTTTTCTGTATTGTTGCATCTCAAATTTGTTAATTGCATAATTTAAGGGCAAATTTACATATAAACTGCGAGATTTCTACACCGACAAAATAAAAAGGTCAAGGCAACCATAAATTATCTGTCACAGATACCGTGCTTACTGCACAATTATTCGTATAGTCACTGCCTTATTTATGGCTCACCACCCGATACACATTCCCCTTGGACGTATGCACCCGTTCGCCCAGCTGGGGCAGGATGCGGCTCAGGCTATAGGCGGTCATGCCGCGCATGGCCGAAGGATGAGACGCCTTCATGCGTTCGAACAGTTGGGTGGCGGAAAGTGCCTGCACTTCCTGCGGATCATCTTCCGCCGTGGCAAAGCGGAAGCAGAGACGGAACACCTCCTCTTCGGGCACGTGCTTGTAAAACAAGGCATTGTTTCGCTGAATAGCCTCTTCCTCCTCTTTATTAAACCAGCAACGCTCGCCGGACAGAAGCTCTGCCTTAAGTTGGGCATATAGCTGTTCATAGTCTATGGGGGTAGTGCAATCTATGGCATGTTCCA
>CAMWGU010000092.1 GCA_947173895.1 uncultured Bacteroides sp.
TAACGCAATAAAATTTAAGTTATTAGTTTTTTGCCCGCAATCGAATTTAATTCATATATTAGCACTGAATATCGCTGATTATTTAGCGTATGTCATATTATTAACGGAAGCGTTATGATACTGCCATTTTGGATGTGAGTCCTGTTTGTTATATAGGTAGGAATTACAGAGCCTTAATAGTTACTATCACTGGTTCCCACGCTCTCCTTATTATATAAACCGGCTTCTCGGGAACAGAGCCACCAAAACTTAACACTATGGAATTTACATTATTCAATTCAATGTCGAGAACGTTAATTCTCGGAACGGTTTTTTCATGTATGTTTTTAACCTCCTGTTCTTCGGATGACGATCCGGTAAAATCCTATTCCAATTATCAAATTACGGTTGATACAGCATCACCCGTGTCATTCAACGCTTTAGGAGAAACCAAAACCATCACAGTCTCAGCTACCAAGGAAATTTGTTGGGATGGAAAACCGTCCGGAGAAAAGGAAGCGGTGAAAGTTACAGCAAGTATAGAAGGTGATCAATTCACTATTGAATCGTCACAAAATGATGCCACCTTGCAGCTACAAATCACCGCCAAGGAAAACGAAACAGAGGAAATACTAAAGGGGAAAGTGATAGTAACTCTGCAGGACGATGCTTCTACCGAAACTCAAACCGTAGAACTCACTCAGGATGCCGCCACAGTGGAATACGGCGCGTACAAGATTGCTTTTGAAGCAGAACAAGTATCGTTACCCTATACCGGTGGCAAAGGCAACGTGAATTTCACCTGCCAGCATGAGAAAATGATAAACGGCAAGTCTAAGGGGTTTGAAAACTGTTCATTGGATGGTATACGTTATAAAGCAACCCAAAAGAATGAAGCCACATTTAGTATAGAGAAAAGTGCCGAGACTGGAGTATATATGCTGAAATATATTGTACCCGAAGCCGTTACTATTCATGAAGTCAGCAACACATTCTGTTTTCTGGATATTGAAGGGGAAAAAATTGCTTCATTTGATATCATATTGGCGGCTAATTCCAATGGTGATGACAGTTATTTTGTGTCAACTGAAATATCAGGTATATATAAAGAATAAGAGACTACCATGAAAATAAACAACTATTTATACCTGTTCTTGACCACCATTTTTCTATTCTATTTCAATGTCAAAGTTTCTGCATTTGAGGATGTTAGTAAGATTGTGATTGACTATGATAATCCTGTACGTATTTCTTTTACAATTCGAGACCAACATTATGGTCCGATTGTAGTAAGTGGTCAGACAAAGGTGTTTGGGGCATCGTTTGTACAACGAACAGGTGAAACAAGAACTTGTGATTTTCGCTATGCTGCATTTAAAGACGGTAAAATTGTCCAGGTATATGATGGAATAGGAGAGGTTACCCTTGAGAATGGTAAGATGCATGATATCAAAGTCCCTTGCTATATAGATCTGCCAGAAGGGGATTATACTTTTTATCCTATTGTCCGGTTTAAGGGTGAAACGAAATGGAATATGATAGCTTATATGGGGTATGAGCTTGAACAATCATATACAGCTTATTTAAAACTCCATGTATATGAGAACTATCCTGCGCCATCATCTGAGTATATGAATTTTCCGGATGCCAATGGTAAGGGAGATAGTGAGTTTAGTGTATATCATGCCTATCAGAATGAGAAGTTCCGTGTACAGATGAAATTGGTCAATAAAGAATCCAAACCATTGAGTGGTAAAATCAAAATCATGTGGGAACGTAACCTGGCCAAGTTCTGGCGTGGAATGGTGTATGATGCAACTGATGTTAAGACTGAATGGAGCATCTGTGCCAGTGAGCTGGCTCATATTGGAACCGCACAAGCGGAAAATGGGGGTATTCCGATCTCTATCGAAGCTAACGGGAAACTGGATATAATGATCGAGGATTGTTTCCTGCGTGAGTATTATGATTTTGGTAAACGTTGGTGTCCTTATCTTGCCGCTTATTTTTTACCGGAAGGGAAAGAGGATGTTGCTGATAATTGGTTGTTAATTAATGATAACTCAGATTTCTGTTTTGACTCAGATATGAACTTCATTTCAAATCAATGGGACCATTCACTGAATATTTTGGCTTTTCAAACATTCGAAGGAAATGTTACGGGTACAGAGAAGCTGGATATCACTAAAATTGGTCTGGTTTTTAATAAGGCTGACGGAACAGTATTGTTGAACAATGTACCTGAGTCTTCGTTCGTCAGAGTTGTAGATATCAATAATAAATTGATTGAAGGTTCTCATATACCCCCAACTTCGCTAAAATTTATATTGCCGGAAATCAAAGGAACTTATATAGTTTCTTTGTATAATTATGACGGTATTCTAGTCAAGTTATTTAGAATAATAAAATAATCCAATCTAATTATACATATTGTTATGAAGAAAATCATTATTCTTTCATTGGCACTGGTTGCCATTGGTCTCTCATCTTGTTCAGATAAAGAGGATCCTACCGAACAGGATACGTATTTGGAAATTGTTACGGAAATACAAGCACGGTCTACGGCCGTAACGACGAAGTTTGAAGAAAATGACCGGATGGTGATAAATGCTAATAGAATAAAAGCTACCGGAACATACAGTTCCGAAAAATGGTCATTAAGCCCACAAGTAAAGGTGGAAAAGAATGAAACATTGGATATAACCGCAATCTATCCTTATACGACTGCCGACATAACTGATATTCCTATAGATATAAAGCAACAGGTTGATTATCTCTATGCCACCACTAGTGTGACCCAGGCTTCGCCAGTAGCCCATTTGAAGATGAAACATGCCCTTTCATCCTTGGCTTTCAACATACAAGGAAACGGAACGGTAGAAAGAATTTCTTTTGTCTTGCCTTCGGAAGGTATATTGAACGCTGCAACCGGGAATATCAAGTCGGGAGAAAGCAAACCTCAAGAGCTGTTGGTGAGCAGGAGCATGAATGCAGAAGGATGGACGGACAATGTGCCTGATGTGTTTGTCATGCCATTTTCAGAGTTGGAAGAACTGACGGTAACGATTGACGGCAATGATTATTCTGTAAAATTGCAAGAACAAATTGGCCAAGGCACAAAATATATCCTGCGTTTAATTTATACGGGCAGTTCGTTGTACCTGACCGGTATGGAGCAAGTGTCAATGGACCAATATACGGACAAGGAGCAGTCTGGAATCAGAAAAAACAATTTGTCCATAACCTATTCTTCCAAACATTTATTTCAAGTTGGCATACCGATTATAGATGCTCAATTGGGAACAATTTGTTGGGGAGACGGTACTGAAGAATCGTATGCAGAGGATATTACACATAATTATCAAGCCGGAACCTATGTCATGACACTTGAGACAATAAGTAGTGCGGATTCTTTCACTATTCCAAATATAGAATATGTGGAGGAAATAGATCTTAGAGATCCTCAAATCAACAAATAAAAAACGCTAAGAAAATATGAGAGCACGAATTAATTCTATAGTTTTTTTGATAGTATGTATGGCATTCTGTTTCAATGTTAAAGTGTCTGCATTGGAAGATATTAGTAAAGTTCAGGTTGATTATGATAAATCAGCTGGTATTTCTGTTACAATTCGTGATCAGCATTATGGTCCGATTGTAGTGAGTGGACAGACTAAAGTTTTTGGAGCTTCTTTTGTTAACCAAACAGGAGAAACCAAAACTTGTGATTTTCGTTATGCAGCATTTAAAGATCAAAAGCTTGTGCAGTTGTATGATGGAACAGGAGAGGTTACTCTTGAAAATGGCAAGATGCATGATATCAAAGTACCCTGTTATATCAATTTACCGGAAGGTGATTACCAATTTTTTCCTGTAGTAAAATTTGATAATGATGAAAAATGGTATTTAACAAAAAAATTATCTACGGTAGAAAAGAATGGCTATTGGAAACTCCATGTATATGAGAACTATCCTGCGCCATCATCTGAGTATATGAATTTTCCGGATGCCAATGGTAAGGGAGATAGTGAGTTTAGTGTATATCATGCCTATCAGAATGAGAAGTTCCGTGTACAGATGAAATTGGTCAATAAAGAATCCAAACCATTGAGTGGTAAAATCAAAATCATGTGGGAACGTAACCTGGCCAAGTTCTGGCGTGGAATGGTGTATGATGCAACTGATGTTAAGACTGAATGGAGCATCTGTGCCAGTGAGCTGGCTCATATTGGAACCGCACAAGCGGAAAATGGGGGTATTCCGATCTCTATCGAAGCTAACGGGAAACTGGATATAATGATCGAGGATTGTTTCCTTCGTGAGTATTATGATTATGGAGAACGTTGGGCTCCTTATCTTGCCGCTTATTTTTTACCGGAAGGAAAAGAGGATGTTGCAGATAATTGGTTGCCGGTTAATGATAACTCGGATTTCTGCTTTGACTCGGATATGAATCTGCTTACCGATCAGTGGGACCATGCACTGAATTTTCTAGCCTTTAATACATTCGAAGGAAATGCTACGGGAACTGAAAATCTGGAATTGTCAAAAGTTGGTCTGGTTTTTAATAAGGCTGACGGAACAGTATTGTTGAATAATGTACCTGAGTCTTCGTTCGTCAGAGTAGTGGACATCAATGGCCGTTTATTACAAACTACTCGTGTAGAAACGGGTAATTCTTTCCGCTTTACTTTGAACCCCGGTTGCGGATTGAATATCGTAAGTCTCTATAATTACGATGGGAAATTAGTCAAGTCCTTCAAGGTGATCAGGTAAATCGCCTTGAAGGATATGCTACGTATGAAACTATGAAAAAGGATGATTATGGCATACCATAAAATCATCCTTTTCATTGTTTTGGATCCAATAATTGAGCTAATTGAAGAATAGCGTAACCATGACTTGTTCACCATTCCACATTTTTTCTCCACCTTGACGGTACGGAGACATTGTGCTGTTTTAATCCAGTAATAATTTCTAATTCAGTTTTCATAATTACCTCCTTTTTAATAGACTTCGGTCAGATGTTATCACTCCTGTTATTCGTTGTTGACCAATTCTCTCAAAAACACTATACTGGCTATCGTCCACTATCAAAAAATCAAGTGACGAATTCGATGAATAAATCGACAAGTCACTTTGATGAATAAATATAAATTCATCTAAATGCTACTGTTTAAATAAATTCCTTCATCAAAGTTTGGAGTAATATAGGAATTTAACATTCAATTCTTAAAATCAAGCTACATAAAGGGTAAATTATTTTTAGTAATAAATGAAATCAAATTTAATTAATCTAATATATTGAATATCAGTATTAAACAAAGAAAACAGCTGAAAATAGGGTAGTTTTCTGAGTTACTGCCGGTTCGTCCGCCTTTTGAGCGACATATTTCAGGGCAGAAATCCTCCGGAGGATATATTATTATATATTATAATTATATATATCACATCGCAAGATCCTGCGGTGTTTTTTGCGCAGGATCCTGCGGCGTTTGTGTCATTTTTTTTTCTTGCCTGCCTGTGTCCTTTACAGCAATTTGTCCGAAATCAGCCGGGCAATACGTGTTTTGTTTTGTGCTCCTTTGGTCAGCAAGTAGACATGTTTGTATGCGTCGCGGTTCAGCTCGGTGGGCGAGCCGTTGATAAGGATGATGTTCCGGTCGTTGGCAAATTTCAAGATGCCGCTGATATTGTTTGGATGCAGTTTTCCTATCTCGTCCATCATGCAATGCAGTTTGAAATCCTTGAACTTGCGTGAAGCGCCTTCTTTGAACACATTCAGCAGCATGATATTGATCATGGCTTTCACCAAGATGTCGGTTCCTTCCGATCCCACATTGGCTATTTTCTCGATAAAACCGGTGTCGTTTCCATTCTCTATGATCCGGAAGCGCAGTTCGAAAGAGTCGTACAGGCGGATGCTGTCATAGCGATAGGCATGTATTTCCTTGATGAAGGTGCGCAGCAGGCCGATGGCCTCTTCTTTCACCAGCTGTTCCTTGCCGGACGAGAAAAGGTTGGTTTCCGGCGAGAGGTCGTAGCCATAGTCGTGGTAATACTTCTGTATCTCGCGCAGGATGTTCACCACCCTGTTGCTGCTTTCTTCCACTTTCATCTCGATGCGCTGGATGACTCCTACGAAATTGCAGGTGGCAAATCCTTTATTGATCTGTCTGATGACGTTTTGAATGTCATCTTCCGATGAGGTCAGCATCGAGGTGTCCATGCAGATTCGTTTGAATGTGTCCCAGTGTTCGTTGTTGATGCGCCGGATGTATTCTTCGATGCGGTTTTCTTCCACAAAGTCGTGCAATTCATCGGCAAAGCGTACGTATTCCCAGTCCTCACTGAACTTGACGGGAAACTTGAATGTGTTGTCTTCGTCAAAATGTCCGGTAAAGAGGTTTACTTCCTTGCGGAGTTTGCTTTGCGCTTGCATGAACAGGTTGGCCTGCCGGGTCAATTCGTCTATCAGTTCCGTACAGGTCCGGGTGGTCTGTACGGTCGGTACATTTTCCGGTCGGAATATGTCCTGATGTGGTTTATACCAGTCGTAGGCCGAAATTTTGTGGTAGGCCTCCAGGTTCTTTTGCAGTTCCCTGACGTTTTCTCCGGCTTTCTCCTGTTCTTTGTTCAGCCGGTCTATTCTTTCTTGCAGCGAGGAAGTTTCGGCCTTCAGGGTTTCCCGTTCCAAGTTGAGCAGACGTTTTTGCTCGTCGTGTTCTCGTTTCCATCCGGGGATGCGGTCTATCAGGTCTCTTTTGTCTTTATGATACTCGATGACCAATGTGGCGTTTTCCTTGATGAACGAGAGTTCTTTTTCTATCTGTACCAGTTGGTCGGCAATGTCTTGCAGGCGTTCGGTGTCTGCTCCTTGCGAGTGGAGTTCTTTTTGCATGTCTGCTTCGTATTCGGCCTTGATGGAGGAGATTCTTTGTTTCTCTTCTTTCTCTTCCTTTCCGATGGCTTCTGTCTGTGTCCTTTTTTCTGTGGCCAGGGTCTGTTGCCGCTTGTCCCATTCTTGTTTCAGTTCGTTCAGTTTTTCGGCCTTTTCTTGGCTCAGGTTCTTGAGCTTGTGGTTTATTTCCTCCAGTTCGGCTGCCAGGGCTTGTTTCTCGTTTTCCAAGTGCCCGATTCTGATGTTTCGTTCGTCATTGGCTTTCTTTTTCCATTCCTCCAGGTCGAGCATGTCTTGCTGGTACTGGCGTTCCAGTTGTTCCAGTTCATATTCTATCTGCCCAATCAGGGCTTTCAGTTCCTTTATCTGTGGCTGGAACTTGCGTCTCAGTTGTTCCTGTAAGTCTTCTTTTGCAGCTTGCAGGCTTTGCATGGCGGCACTGATTTCTTGCAGCCGTTTTTCGCCGTTTTCTTTTTCGCTGATGTAGTCGTCTATGGATTTGATGGGGCGGTGGATGCTGTCCAGCCGGATAGAAATTCCGTAGAACGAGCTGCCTCCTTCTATGGCGAGTTGTGGAAACAGCCCGCGTTGCCATAGGATGCTTTCGTCGCACAGCTTGCCTATGTTTTCCTCCCATCCTTTTTTATTTTCTTTCAGCCAGCCCTGCAGAGTGTCTTTGCTGTTGTTCAAGAAGGTTTGCAACTCGTCTGTGCGGGTGCGTAGTTGCGTCATTTCCTGTTGGAGTTGTAACAAGGCCGTGTCTTTCTCTTTCAGTTGCTTTTGTCGTTCTTCTTCCCATTTCATGGTTAGCTCCTTGATGCTGAGCTGTGTGTTGCTGATACGGTTTTTCCGTTCCGTATGAAAGTTGGCATAGTTCTGTATGCGTGCTTTCAGTTCCTGTTGCTCTTCTTCGTAGAAGTTTTCTTTACGGCATAGTCTGATTCGGTAGTCCATGGCGTTCAGTTCGCTTTGCTTCTCGGCTTTCAGGGGGTGGAGCTGCTGTGATAGCATTTCAAACTCCTGATAGAACGATTCGGTGAAGTGCTGGTATTCTTTGCGGGCTTCTTCCAGCCGTTCGTTGTATTGATTGTTCAATGTGTCCAGCTGCTTGATTTTGGCTTCGTGTATTTTGTTCCATTGTTCGTCCAGCGTCTGGATCAGCGATTTATACTTGGTAGATATTTCCATGTATTGCGAGGTGAGGATGCGTTGTTCTTCCAGCAGTCCCACCTGGCGGTTTTTCCATTCCTCCTTTTTGGAAGAGCGTTCTATGGTTTCTTCTATGTTTTTTTTCTGATAGTCTTTTTCTTTGGCCAGTGCTTTCTGTAGTTCGTTGTTCAGCACGGCCAGTGATTCTTGCAGCCTGTCGCTTCGCTTGCGCGACTCGTCTTGCAATTCTTGTTTCCGGCGTATCAGTATTCCTTTGTCTGCTTCTGCCCGGTTCTGCTTTTCTTTCCATTGGGGCAGCGTGTTTTCGGCTTTGTGGTAGGCGGATGCCAGCTCGCGGCAGTTTTGTATCAGCCCGCTTTGTAGTTTTGCGGTCTGTTGTGACAACAAGGTGATTTCGCGTGCCTGCTTTTGTGTTTCCCGCTTTTGAAACTCTTCGATGTCTTTCAGGCGTGTTTCGAAATTCTTCAGGTGTTCCTTGTAGCTGTTCAGGTCGATGGCCGTTTCGTCTTCGTTCAGTGAGGAAATAATGGTTTTCTTGATAAACTCGGCATCTAGCTTGGAGTTTAGCAACACGTTTTGTATCGTCCGCGGAATGTTCTGGAACTGCTTGCTTTCCATCAGCGAGTAGCGGCTGAACTCGGGGCTTGTGCCGTTTCCATACAGGATGTTCCGATATTCGTCGTAGGTATAGATGATGCGCGAATATTCTACTCCCTGTTGGTCTAGCACGGTGCGCACCCGGTCGGTTTCGCTGTAGGCCACTCGGTTTTCGTCTATGAAGAATTCTTTGCGGTAGGGCGAATGGATGAACCGGTAGCACACTCGGTTCATTGATTTGAAGCTCAGGATGCAGAAGGCTCCGTTCTCGGTTGTCACTTCGTAGATGATGTACGAGTTGGAGTATGGGAAATAATAGTCCGTGTAGCTTTGTTTTTCAACAGAAATTCCCAGTCGCTGGGTATCGGCGTTGTAAAAGAAAAGGATGGCGCGCAGGAGGGTACTTTTTCCTACTCCCTGCGTACCGATGAAGTGAACGTTTCCGTCCAGATAAATATCGTCAGCATAAGGAATATTTGCGCTGTTGATAAAGATTATTCTACTCAGGTTTCTCATCTTCGGTTTCGTTGTAAATGTTGATACTTTCAATCAGTCTCTCCAGATAGTGCCAGGCGCTCATCACCTTATACGTGTTTGACTTTTCGTTTTCCAGTTCCAGAAAAGCGTCTTTGGTGAGTTGGCGTATCATGTTGTCCAGCACTTCCTTGCGGATGTCTTTGTCCGAGAAATGTTTCCGCATGCCGTCCAGCTTGTTCTGGAGAAGCATGTTGATGTTGGTCTCCACCAGTATTTGCTCGGGCTGGAAACGGAATCCCGGGCCGAAAGTCTCGTCGTAGGTCTTGAAGAAATCGAGCACGTCTATCCAGTAAAAGGCGCGCATGATTTTCTGTTCCAGTGTGGCCTTGGGTTCGATGCGTGAGAAGAAGAAATATTCGTTTCCTCGTTCCAAAGTATAGTTTATCTGCGAGAAATACAGATAGAGTGATTCGTAATTGTCGTCTATTTCGTTGTACATGTCGCGCACTTCTTCGTTGGTGCTGTTGGAGCTGATGAACAGCCCTTTTTGCAGGTATTCAAAGATAGCTGCGGTCTTGTCGGGGATTTGTATGCTTAAGTCCATGGTTTTCAGAGTGGATATATTTTTGCGTATTCGTATGGGTTATGGAGCCCGAACTCGTTTCGGATGTCCAGTTTGTTTTCGTATAGTGAGACAATCTGACAGAAAAGGGTGGTCCGTTCTTTTTCGTCCACTTCGCGATGGAAATGATAGCGTAGCAGGAACGTGAACAGGTCGGCCGCCGTTTCTCCTTTCCGGCGGGCTTCGGCACCGGCTTCGACGAAGGTGTCCACCACTTCGTCCAGATTGATTACTTCTTCATACATGGATTGTGCTTCCAGGTCTTCTTCGCTGAAAGCTCCGGCCTCGTTTTTCCGCACTATTTCGCGGTATTTCTGATTGCTGATTACTTTCAGGATGACGGGGCGGGCCTCATCGCTGGCCAGGTAAATGGGCGATAGCTTAAACGATGCTTGCGGGCTGCCTTCCAGCAGGAGGGAGTGTTCCCGTTCCATTACTTCGGACAAGTTGCTTCGGGCGCGTAGTTCGAACTGGTCTTGCAGATATTTCACTTTCCGTATTTTTTCTACCAGTATCACCTGATTCTTTATTTGGTTCAGGTAATTGATTATGTCTTGCTGGGCGCGTATCAGGCTGTGGGCCGAGAGTTGCAGTTCCTGTCTGAGTTCGATCAGGATACGTGTCAGTTCCTCATCGGTGGCCTGGCGGAAGAAGTCTCGCTCTTCGTGCAGAATCAGATGTTCGGTCGAGTCGATTAGCCGCTGGATGTTGATCCGTTTTTTGTCCAGATTCTCCAGTTTGGCGATTTTTATCTGATACGTTGGCTCATGTTTGAAAGCATTGTCAATGTTGTGTTGCAGATTGATGATGTTTCGTATGGTCACGCGTGCTATTTTCTGGAAGGTGATTTTGATGTTTCGCACATAGCTTTCCTTGCGCGAGTGGATTTTCTCTTTCAGGTAATAGTCCATCAGTTCGTGCAGGTATTCTATGTTTTCCTCTACGGTGGCGGTGTTGATTTCTTCGTTGGCTTCCAACAGCAGTTCAAAGAAATCCAGAAACCGGGCGTCCAGTTCCACAAAGTTTCCGTTCTGGCGTATGATTTCCTTCTCGATAAGTATTTTCAGTCGATTTTCATCTTCTTTCAGTAGGGTGAGCGCGTCCGAGTATCGGAAGCTGTGCGCTTTTCTTTTCTCGAACATTTCCACCAATAGCCCTTTGGCTACAAAAATCGTATTTATTATTTCGTGAATTGACCGGAATATATACATGGTTCTTTCTCTTCAAAAAAAGTCCGGCGAAGGTAGTTTAAAAGGTTGGAAAAACCTAACTTTTTAAGCTAAAAAGCATGTAATGCCAGGTAATTATTGTACCTTTGCACAATAAAATCAGTAAAAAGATGAAAACGGATATTGAAATTGCACGCAGCATTGAGCTGACTAAAATCAAACAGGTGGCCCGCGAAGCCGGCATTCCTGTAGAACATATCAATAACTATGGACGCTACATAGCCAAAGTGGATGAGAACCAAATAGATGAAGAAAGAATGAAACGAAGCAATCTTGTCTTGGTTACGGCCATTACGCCTACCAAGGCCGGGATAGGAAAGACTACTGTATCTATCGGACTGGCTTTGGGGCTTAATAAAATAGGGAAGAATGCTATTGTGGCTTTGCGTGAACCCTCGTTGGGGCCTTGTTTCGGAATGAAGGGAGGAGCGGCCGGAGGAGGATACGCGCAAGTGTTGCCAATGGAGAAGATCAATCTTCATTTCACAGGGGATTTTCATGCCATTACTTCCGCTCATAATATGATTTCGGCTTTGTTGGACAATTATCTTTACCAGAATCGTGACAATGGTTTCGGACTAAAGGAAGTGCTGTGGCGCCGCGTGTTGGATGTGAACGACCGTTCGCTGCGCTACATCGTTACAGGATTGGGACCCAAAACGAACGGTATAACTC
>CAMWGU010000093.1 GCA_947173895.1 uncultured Bacteroides sp.
ACTTTTCAGTGAAGGACAACGTTTCGCGGATTTGATCCGTTGGCGTTCGTTCGACCGTCTGATGACTACCAAATGGATTCCCGAAGGTGTCAATTTCTGGGATAATCTTTATACACTATATGATGAAGATATCAAGGCGGACGGTACATCGGACGCAGTTGTATCCGGCAAAGACCAAGGTAAATACCTGCGTCCTTACAGCCGCAACCTGGAAAGCAGCAACGAATTGCGCGATGGTTACAACTGGCATGAGGCCTATTATTTGTATCCGATAGGAATCAGTGATATACGTACCGCTTCTTCCGATCGCGATGTAAACAATAGTAATATATATCAGAATGTAAACTGGCCTACTACTGCAGGCGGACATGCTGAAAAATAATGTTTTTCATAAGATTGAGTCAATAATGACTCTACTTTTAGGGTAATATTTAACATAGCAGAAGGGCAAAGAGTTCGGGAGAATTCTTTGCCCTTTCTTGTATATTGGAGAGTTTGAAAAACTTGAGAAAAGCCGTGTTCATAGGCCTCTTTTCTCCCTACCCCCCCTTTATTTCAACGTAGAGAAATAAGCATCCAGTAGTTTTTTGGCCGCAACAAACGAAGTCAGTCTGCCGTTCAGCACCTCCTCCTCTTTGGCAGCCAACATGGTGGCAATCGTTTCGTTATTATAGAAACTGTCGCGCAAATGCTCGTTGATCGATTCGTACATCCAGTATTTGGCCTGCTCGTTACGTCGGTATTCAAAGTATCCGTTCGCCTTTACAAAAGCGAAATATTCATCAATCATGTCCCATATCTCCTTGATACCGATACCATAAAAGCCCGAATAAGTCATCACCTTAGAAGTCCATCCCGAATCGGGCACCGGAAAGAGATGCAAGGCATTACGGAAATGGCTGGCGGCCAGCTTCGCCTTCTCGATGTTGCTTCCGTCAGCCTTATTAATCACAATTCCATCCGCCATCTCCATGATACCTCTTTTAATCCCCTGCAACTCATCGCCAGTACCGGCCAGCTGAATCAACAGGAAGAAATCCACCATAGAATGCACGGCAGTCTCACTCTGTCCCACTCCTACAGTCTCCACAAAAATCTTATCAAATCCCGCCGCTTCGCAAAGTATAATCGTCTCGCGGGTTTTGCGGGCCACTCCTCCCAGCGAACCGGCCGATGGGCTGGGGCGTATAAACGACTTAGGGTGGACCGACAGTTTTTCCATACGGGTCTTGTCGCCCAATATACTGCCTTTCGAGCGTTCGCTACTGGGATCGATGGCCAAGACGGCCAGCTTTCCACCTTTTTCGAGCACATGTAGCCCGAAAACATCAATCGACGTACTTTTTCCGGCTCCGGGCACACCGCTGATGCCAATCCGCATCGACTTGCCCGAATAGGGCAGGCTTTTTTCTATCACCTCCTGAGCTATAGCCTGATGTTCGGGCTTCACACTCTCTACCAAGGTGACCGCCTGGCTCAAGACAGTGACATCACCCTTTACAATGCCTTCCACATATTCGCCCACGGAGAACTCGCGGCGACGCGGTTTCTTACGCAATTTCAGATATGGGTTCACAATAGACGGCTGCTCTATTCCTTTGTTAACAGTCAGCCCTTTATACATTTCGCTATTCTCAGGATGTTCCATAGTTATTCTTTCGAGGTTACATTTACTTTAATAATGACTTTCGGACGGTTGGGATCATTGGTTATCATCAAAACTCGAGGTAGTCCTTTCTGTTTCTTCAAATTCTGACCAAAAGCAGTGATCTTCAACTTAGTGGATGTTCCCGGCTTTAATACACGCTTCTTCAGTTGTACCCCCAGAGCGGAATTGAACACCTGCAAGTCACGAATTTCCAGATCGGACTTTCCTTCATTCTTTATAACAATTGCATACGACTTCTTTTCATCGCTCCGCAACGCTCCCATTTGCAGTTCGCCGTCCGACAGCCGGATAACAGGCGGATTCAGCCTTTCCTGCTGGCTGATGTGTGAGAAATCGGGCAGCAACACGGCCGAAACCGGTATCTCATTCTCTTCTCCCACCTTGTCTCCCGGAAAACGGGACAGATAGACCGAAGCGGTAGTCAGACCCAGTTTGGGCAATTTTTCCGTATCGAGAGTTATCTTGATTTTGCCTGTGCGCCCCCTTCCCAGTTTTTCGGGAGTGGCAACTGCATTCAGATAAGGCGGCAAATGCATCAAGACAGGAGTGTACAATTTGTCGGAAGTATTGGCTATCTGCAATTCTATTGTCGGTTTCTCTCCCCGATTAGCATCTTCAAATTCTATCTCTTCCTTATCCAGCCGGATAGCCCCTATTTGATAAGGATGAGTAAACGTGTAGTTCTTGGGGTCAGCAGTCACTTCACCCCTGATGGCCAGATAAATGGGCTTATCGGAAGCATTACAGTAAATGCCCACACTTTTCTGGAAACGGCCGATTGCCTTAGCATCGAAAGTAGAACTTACCGTACCAGTAGCTCCCGGAGCTATCGGCTCTTTAGTCCAGTCGGCGACCGTGCAGCCGCAAGAGGTCGTCACATTTGAAATCACCAAAGGCTTATCGCCTTTATTGGTAATTTTAAACGTAGCCGTCACTGGATTTTTCCACAAAACGGTTCCAAATTCGTGCGTGGTTTTATCAACAGATACCTTGGGCTGTGCCTGTGCTCCCAAAGCCCCCCCTATTAACAAACTTACTATCAATAGAAAATGTTTCATATCATTATGTTATGCTGTTCAGCAAGCAAAGATAAATAAAAAACATCCTTCCCCCATTTTTTCGGACCATAATTTATTGTATCTTATGAATAACCTCTATCTTTGTTCATCCATTAAAAAAGTAAATTGATTATGAAAACAACAAGACACTACCTGCTCATTGCCGTAGCATTGATTGCAATGATAAGTTTCTCTTCGTGCGAGGACGATGAAGATATTGGTTTGGATCTGTCCGGATTATACGGAATCACATGGTATGGCGATATGGGAGCCAATGACCGATGGGGGTATCCTTTAGACAGCTACATCACTTTCATGTCCGGCTCGCGGCCCGATCATGGTATCGGGACAGAGGAAGTTTATTATTCGGATCGTCCATACGAATATTACGCGACCTATAAATTCGACTGGGTTATCGAAAACGGATTCCTATACCTTGAATATGACAACGGCGAGCATCTAGTCATAAAATATCCCCGAATCAACGGACGTTTTTTCTATGGAAGCATAGGCGATTTTGACTTTCGGCTGGAATATGACAGCGGACGAAGCGTCCGGCAGTAATAAAAAAAGCGGCATATGCCGCTTTTTTTATCTCACACTTACTTTATATCCTGCCGTATGCCCTCCGAACTCCGGAGCATAAGCCGACTGAACAGTCGCCACACCCGCCTGATACTCACCGGTTCGGCTGACATACACCGGATATTCAATCACGTATGTCCCTTTCTGCATCCGGTCTATAAAGAACTGGGTAGAAGCATCCTTGGTAGCCTGATAACAACCATTCGCCCACTGATAACCCGACAGCGACTGTACGGGTTCCATGCAAGCGGCACGACTATCTTTTATCTGAACAAAATCCATATCACGATCCGCTGTCACAGTCAAACGGACAATTATTTTATCGCCCACGTGCAAAGGCGCAGATTCTGTGAGAACCTCACCCTCTCTGTACAACCGACGGACAATGGATAGGGCATTTCCTTGTTCCTTCATCCGGTCCATAGTCTCAAGGTACTGTGCATAGACGGCCCCCCAGGCCATGCCGGAGCCCTCTTTTTCCACAGTCACTTGCCTGATTTCCGTCACATCGCCACCCACCATCTCTTTCACATAGCCCAGTGCCTCATCGGCCGGTGTCTTCACCACTTCTTTGCCCAGCCTGATTGTCACCGTCCCCACAGGCTGCAACCAATCAGTACCTGTGTTCATCAGTGCATACACCGCATCGGCTGTAGTTATCGGATTCTCCCAAGCCTGTATCTGCTTCTGTCTCAACAACCAGCGTTTCATTTCATCTATTGTCTTCCGGTCTTTCGTGGTGCGCTGTATGGCTTCCATAGCGGCCACTTCAGTTGGAATCTTGTAACTGAACCATGAATAAGAAGCCTTGGACGTATCAAAGTAACGCCCCATTTCGTCCGTTGCCACGGAATATTCCATCAACGACTGTACGAACTGTCCGGCTTCCGCCACTCTGCCTGCCTGTTGCAGAACGATAGCCCCCAAAGCTTTTTCGTAGATGGTCAGTTCTTTTCCCTTATCGGCCAGTTTGTCCACCAGATATTGATTCACCTGTTTGTCTACAGATGCTTTTCCGTCCAATGCACAAATATACAAATAACGGAGCGTCTGTTCCGACAGGCAGGGCTTTCCTCCTTTCTTTTCCATCGCTTTCATTTGCTTGTACTCCTCCGCGGCCAGCCTGCCCAAATACTCCATACCTTTTTGATACATGCGCTGCACCCGTTTGTCCACCTCCGTTCGGGTGAAGGTGTGCAGGCGGGCCAACATCTCTATAATCTGAGTAGTCATATACCGGTTTCCGCCCATCCCTTTATACCAGCTCCAGGTGCCGTCAGCGTTTTGCAGACCGGCCAATTTCTCCACCGTGACAGCTCGGTTGACATTCATCGCATTCAAATCGAATAAAATGGCTATCCGCTGCATCCGTTCTGTTTCGCTGACAGCTTCAGCCAACCAGGGAGTTTCGGCCAACAACATGTCTTTCAGTTCCTGATTCTGCTGCAACCGGCTCATCAAAATCTCCTTCGTTGCATACTGGGTCTTCCAGCCGTCGAAAACCTGCTTGATGTGAGGATTGGCCTCCACCACAGCTGCCGCCAGCGAGTTTGCATAATAAGCAACCGCCCAGGAAAGCGCATCATCGGACTGCGGATGAGCCATCGCGGGCAAAGCCTGTATCGCATACCACACCGGATTGCCGACGAATTCCACCGTCATCCGTTGTCCGGATGCCGTTTGACTATGATGATTGAACAACTGATCAAGAGAGAAGGTATGTGCACCCGTCCCGTCTACAGTCAGCGGCACCGTCTCCGTCACCCATTGCTTGTCGGTCAATACAGGCAAATAGTGCTGCTCTCCGTCACTGAACGTATCGCCTTCCGCCACTATCCGACAAGCCATCAACGCATATTTGTCGCTCACGTCGAAAGAGAAAGCCACTTGCCCGGTCTGCCCTGCGCCTACCTCAAACTTCTTTTTCTGCAAATAAAACACTTTCTCCGTATCTGGATTGAATAGTTCCATACGAACAACGCCCTTCGCTTCTTTTTCCGACAAATTAACCAATGAAGACACAATGTTCACCTTGTCGCCCACCCATACAAAACGGGGCATATTGGGCTGTAGCATCAATTCCTTACTAGCCGTAGCCATGGCCTTTATTTCGCCATGATCCAATTCCTTGCTATGAGCCAACCCCATGAATTTCCATCGGGTCAGACTCTCGGGCAACACAAACGAAATGCCTACCTCGCCTTTGTCATTGGTGCGGAGCTGCGGATAGAAGAAAGCCGTCTCGGCAAAATTCTCACGAACCACATTCTTCGCCATACCCCGGCCTCCATCAGACTCCATCTCCATAGCACTTAAATCGAGCATAGCCGACTCGTCTATCAACTCAGCATCTTGAAGAATCATCGCATTTTTGGACATCTTCATAGAACCTGCCAAAGCGGAGCGGGGCATGCTTCCATACGCTTTCATCGTCTGTACAATCTCCCGCCTTACAACGGGAACAAGCAATTCGCTATAGGCCAAAGGCGCAGTGCGTAGCATCTTTATCGGAAAATCCGCATATAAATATGTATTTCGCATGCCAGGAGTACTCCAATGGGTAAACGGGGTCGCATAAGGAAAATCCTGTTTCAAACTGAATAGATGCGGATATCCTATTTCATCCAGCGAGGCATCATAGAGGGTAGCCATCATTTCGGCATCGGCCGGACGCCCGTCCGGATAAAGCACTGTCAGTTTCCATTCCTCTTGCTGTCCCGGGCGAAGCTTATCGCGGAACGTAGTCCACTTCAGTTGCAACTTCTTTTCGGGCGCAGGCTTCCTTATTGCTACATTATGAGCATACAACTTGCCCCTTTTCACAAATGCCAAACTCACCAAAATACCATCACCATACTCCTCCTTATAGGGAAAACGGAAAGCAACTACAGAATCGGACAACTGAATCTGTCGGCTTTCCAGCCTCTTGTTTCCCGCAAACACATCATAGAACAGACAGACATTCTTTTCACTGCTACCCATGTATATGGTAGTGGGAAACCGACCGTCGGTTTCCTCCCCTCCATCCTGATAGAACCAGTCTGTCGTCAGGACAGGCGGACGCTTGTCTGCCAGCGAGAAGAGAACAAAATCCTTTTCTGTCATACACTCTCTTCCTTGTGCGTCGCGTGCCGACGCTTTCAGTCGATAGCTTCCGGAAGGAAGAGAATAGATAGTTTCCGGAACAAAGCTCCGATTGGCCAGCGTTGTAGCAGCCAGCACCTCACGGCCCTCTTTTTCCGTTCCGTCGTCTCTCTTATCCAGTTCCACCACCCGATAAGCCACCAGGACATCCACTGGCTGATTCGAAAGATTGACGGCCGTCATTTTCATTTCCGTTCTCTTTTCCTTCACCCATTGCGAAGGCATTTGATCCATAGAAAACACCATCGAAGTGCTTCCCAACGGCAATGACAATACAGCCTGCCGCGTTTCGCCTGCACCGTCCGTCACATCCACTTCTACCCAATATCGGCAATACCAATACGGATGCACCGCCTTGTCCGGATCGACTTCAAGACATATCGGAACACTGAATGTCCCATCCGCACGGGTCACTGTCTCTCCTTCCCAGCTTGCCGACTTTTCCATCCTTCCCACAAAGCGCAAAAAGTCGTAGGAACGAATTACATGGTAGCGCACTTTAGCATCCGGCACAGATGAACCAGCAAACGTCCTCGCCAGCCCTGTCAGTCTGATAGAATCCCCCTCTTGGTATCCCTTCTTCACAGAGTCCAAAACAACCTCAAAAGTAGGACGTTTGTATTCTTCCACATTAAACATTGCAGTAGCACCGGCCGCACACAAGCGGAACCGGCCGGACAAACAAGGCGCAGGCAAGACAAACTGTCCGCTAAATGAGCCGAACTCATTTGTCCGCACTTCCAGTTTTCCAACTTCGTTATGGCTTGCATCGTAAAGAGACAACGTATAGTTCTTTCCCACCAGCACATGTG
The DNA here is from genome assembly GCA_947173895.1 of uncultured Bacteroides sp. GTDB lineage: Bacteria > Bacteroidota > Bacteroidia > Bacteroidales > Bacteroidaceae > Phocaeicola. Next base: position 7,269 of record CAMWGU010000093.1, read on the forward strand.
TCGAATCCTTATCCTGCCCATAAGCCAGTCCGGATACATACACCGTCTGTCCGGGGCGGTATATCGAACGGTCAGTAAACAAATCCAGCACCTCCCGTTTTTTGTTTTCCTTATAAAAATAGGCCTGCTTCCACAGATTTGTAACAGGCATCGTACAGTCGGCCGCCGTATGCGCATTATACCAATATCTTTTCTCGCTCAGTCCATCCAGTTTCAGCGTCCCCTGTCTGTCCGCCTGATAAGTCCGATCGGGAGCATATCCGCCCCCTTTCTCCGTATAGACAGTGACCTCCGCTTCCGGTATAGGCTGGCCACTCATGGCATCCACCACTACCAGTTCCAACATTCCGCCGGGTAACGGACGATGGATGGTCTTCAAAGCAGTGACATACATCAACGCTCCTTCCGGACGCCCTTTCCCACCATCGGGAAGCGCCTTCACCAAGTAAATTCCTACCTGCGGCACCTGTATGGTCAGGGTGGTATCGGCACTCAAGTAATTGGCAGTAGGTTTCAGCGTGAAGTGCTCCTCGCGCTGCAAGCGTGCATATTTGCTTTCAAAACCTGCGGTTCTGTTTTGCAAGATAGCCGAAGTGACCGGTAGATTCACCTTATATAATTGCAAGGTGATGCCGGTCAAGTTCTTATAACGCACTTTCACCGTCTGCTCTTCTCTAGGATAAGCCGTGTCCATCTCCAGCGACAGTTCGGGATTCAGTATCTCTTTCTCTATATTCTTCAGTTGGTTGATTCTTTCGTAACGGGGATATCGGGCCATGCCCTCACGGACTATCCGAAGACATTCCACCTGATTGTCCTGATATTGCAAGAATTGCGCCAAGGCCAGGTAGACTTCGGGAGCCGTCCCAGCATCCGAATAAGTTTGGATCCATTCCTTGAGTTCGCGCACGCATACATCGTTCGGAAAATGACTTGGGAACCGGTTATGCAAGTAGTTCAGCAGATCTATCCCAGTGAGCAACCAGCCGGAGCGTTCCGCTTCCTTATCGTATGCCTCCAGCAACGCCTGATAAATGTGCACTACTGCCGCCGTCAAGTCACATTCAGAAGCAGGAACCAATTGCCGGTGCATCAACTCAGCCAACGTATTCATCCCTGCGGGCAGGCTGTTTGTCTGATTTCCTACAGCCGCCGCCTGCCACCTGTACAATTGCATACTCCGTATGGCACGGCGTGCCAGTAAGTCATACAGATTGTTCCGAAAATAGCGGCTGCTTGTTTCTCCCGTCTTTGCCATGGGTTCCAGATTCCCGGCGGAGACCGTCAACAAGCGTTCTTTCTCCTTGAGTGAAGCTTGCAGGTATTCCCATCCTTTTTTCACATCGTCCGGCATGATCATCTCCCCCAGAATAGAATATAACATCGCCTTTTCCTCCACTCCTGTGGCACGAGCCGCCCATTGCTCCAATCCGTCCCGATCTGCCTTCAAACTGTCGGGAGTCAAAACAGATCGATATTGCATGGCAATGAGATAAGCCTTCATCATGTGTGGGACATTTTGTTCTGCTTTGGCTTTGTCGTAGATTCTCATTGCTTTGGCAACCACCGATTTCGGCAAATCCTTTTGTTCCAACATTTCCAGTTCCTTCCACATCTTATTGAATGTTTGTGCCTGCATCGAAACAAACGAACCTACTATCAGTAACACAACCAAAGAAAAATACCGGGTTTTCATAACTATCCTCTTTTAATTCATATTAGGTCTCTTTCAACAAAGAAATGAAATAGATGTTGAATGACTGCACTCCCTTTAATTAAAATAACTAAAAGTAGAGGGGAATTATTGCATGAAAAACGCAAACGGTGGTGCTATACTGTTTGACAAATAAAGAATTAACTCGTTTATCTTATCAGGAAATGTATGGATAACCGATAAAACCATTCGACTTTTACCTAGAAAGGGGCAATAACCAACCCAAACGCTCTATTGACTTTAAATAGTCCAAAGTTGATGAAAAATCCTTTTTCACAAAGAAATGCAAATTCTCAATCTGTCCTCGTTCATTTACACAAAAAACATAAGGCAAATCAAGACTATCTGCTGGCATTATACGTAATGCTGGCACATTAATTGATTTTAGTTTTTCATCTTGAAATATTGCAATTTCATCTTTCAAACCTCTATCAAATGTATATGAACCTAATACAAATAATTCTTCCGTTCTTTTATCTATTTCAGTTTTTAGCATTAGAAGATTCTCAGCATAACAGCTTAAACAAATTCCATTATGTAAGCGCAAAATCAATGTTCGTAAAGGAAGTTTGTGCTTGAGAGAATCAAGTATTACGGTTCCATTTGTAGATAGACCAACGCTCTGGTTCTCTTTTAAATCAGTCAATGCAAAACGAGTTTCCAATAGGTTGGAACTTAAAGCCCACAACTTTTCTTCATACGACTTGCGTTGATTATAACTATAGTAAATCGTAACCAAAGATACGATTATTAAAACATAATATATTAGATTTCTTTTCATCAATCTTTTATCTTATATTCTATCAAAATAGGATTCCCTTCATCTTTCGTTCTATCTACCGCCTCACATAATTTTTCAACACAAGGACTTTCTCCTTTACCTTTGGCTTCATCTAAATATTCCTTTAAACGATAGGGCGTGACATAGGTCAAAAAAGCGGTATCACTTTCTATATTATCTAAGAAAAAAGAATAAACAGACGAAAATGTTAAATCATTCTCTAATGCAGACAATTTATAAGCTCGCGTTTGTGAAGTATTTATATTCTTCACCCACAACGTGACATCACCTTTTTTAATAAAAGGAACCATCACATGCGTATTGTCTGTAAGTAAGCCATCAAAGCAACCGCGATTTTCCAATTCCTGTCGATATTTGGGATTATTTTCGATTAAGGTAGCTTCTTGCTCGTTAGACAATTGTTCCGAACTTAGATAAGACATACGTTTGAATGCCCCGTTTTCCAAAGTATATGCCAACAAATCATTCGAACGTCCCATCGGAAACAAAAAACAACCACCATATTTTATAAAAGAAATACTCCTGGATAAACGCAACGCTTGATTTCGTTCCAAAAGACTTTTTACTTTTTGCCCTGTTTCATCCAACAGATGAATTACATGTTCATCACCTAGTGCAAACAGCAATATTTTATCATCAACCAAACGCATCCCCGATACGTTTAGCTCTACAGGTATTGTTTCAATCCATTTCCCGTTTGGGTCATACACTTGAATCTTTTTGATTGTCTGAACATAAATTTTCCCATCCTTTATATCAAAATCCACCAGCATAGAATAGTCTTCCGGTCCCTCGCCTATCTTTCCGACAGTATGCATAAATTTACCTTCTTCGTCAAACAGTGTCAAAGGCATGTTACGCGATTTTACATAAATAACCCCATCCCGCTTGATGATCTTTTCTATTTCACCCAACAAACAGGAATCCGAGGTCTCAAGTGAGATAACATTGGAAACTTCGAAAATGGCAGACATTAGCGTCTTATCTTCACAGACCGACTCTGCCGAATCAACAATAATCGCATCGTCTGTTGCAGCCAAATCCGATTGACGACAGGCACAAAGAAACACTATAGCTAGTATAAAGAGAACATTTTTTTTCATACCGATATTTTTAAATCCATATACAACTAATGCGGAACATAAAATATTCATTCCGCATAGTCTATTTTCCCATTTTATCTATTCAAATTATCACTTAGGGCATTCTCTAGTAACCTGACCACAAGTACACAAATTACCATCTCCATTAAATAAGCAGGCCTCATAATCTCCAGTCCACCATCCTGGACAATCAATAATTTTCCACTTACAATCTGAACCACTTTCTGAGGTTGCTAATGATTCTACTTCAATAAAAGACAAATCAAACATTTTGTCTGTTTTCTGTGCGGAATAGAGATTGTAACCACCTGCAAAAAGGACACAGATTAATAAACTATTTTTCTTCATATGTATAATTATTTTTTTGCAAAAATAAAAAAAAAACAATACAGCAAACAAAGATTATATTTTTTAACACATCGCAAATAGTAAGGTAACAATTCAGCGGATGTAACATTCCAGGGTTTAGCGAATGCTTCAATATGCTC
>CAMWGU010000094.1 GCA_947173895.1 uncultured Bacteroides sp.
ATCAGTTGTTGAGCCATACTTTCATAGCTTTACGAAGTTTTATCGGACAGCAATAGTTTTTAATCCATTTGTTGATAGTCTTTTGCTAGTCCGCCTTCGCTGGTTTCCTTATATAAGGAAGGAAGGTCGTGCCCGGTTTGTTTCATAACTTCTACCACTTTATCAAAGGATACCCGATGATTACCATCTGTAAAAGCTGAATAGATATTGGCATCAAGAGCTCGGGCAGCGGCATAAGCGTTTCGTTCGATGCAAGGAATCTGTACCAATCCGCATACCGGATCGCATGTCATTCCTAAGTGATGTTCCAGTCCCATTTCGGCTGCGTATTCTATTTGGGCAGGGCTTCCGCCAAATAGTTGACTGGCTGCAGCAGAGGCCATGGAGCATGCCACCCCCACTTCGGCTTGGCAACCCGCTTCAGCTCCAGAAATGGAAGCGTTGTATTTCACAATGTTTCCTATCAGCCCGGCCGTTGCCAATGCTCTTAGAATCCGCATATCACTGAACTCACGGCTCTTTTGCAGATGGTAAAGAACTGCCGGGACGACTCCACACGACCCGCAAGTAGGGGCGGTGACTATTTTTCCACCGGAAGCATTTTCTTCGCTGACAGCCAGCGCGTATGAGAAGACGAGTCCGCGTGAACGGAGGTTGTCTTTGTATCCCTTCGCTTTGATGTAATAGGTGGAGGCTTTTCGGCGGAGATTGAGAGGTCCGGGCAACACGCCTTCCTGATCCAGTCCTCGTTCTACAGATTCTTTCATGGTTTTCCATACTTCTGCCAAATAGTCCCAGATACTTTCATCTTCGCATTGCTGTACATATTCCCAATAATTGCGTCCAGTGCGTTTGCACCAATAAAGGATCTCGCTCATACGGTTCATGTCATAGATGTCCGGTGTGGGACCTTTGTCATGTCCTTCTTCGGCCAATGCACCGCCGCCTACGCTGAATACGGTCCATTCGTCGGTCACTGTCCCTTTTTCATCCATAGACTTGAAAGTCATTCCATTGGGATGAAATGGATAGAATACATGGGCTTTCCAAATAATCTCGACAGGGGCATGTGGCTTTAATGTATCAATAATGGCCACATCGGTCATGTGTCCTTTGCCGGTAGCTGCCAAGCTTCCGTAAAGAGTGACTTGAAAAGCTTTGGCTTCAGGGTGTCTTTTTAAAAAGATCTCGGCTGCCTTGCGTGGCCCCATTGTATGACTGCTGGATGGCCCCGTACCAATGCGGTATAGTTCTCGGATCGATTTCATTATGTTTTATAAATTAATTATTACCTTTGACAAAGGTATAAAATAATAGGTAAAAATGGGGCAAGAATGGATAGAAAAAAGATCTTTCTTATTCCGCTGATATGGTGAAATGAATGATGCGTTATGTTATTATTCATCATGGCACATTATAGTTTGCGTTGTATTCCTTTGTCTCCAACGATGAAGTATTGGTTGTTCTCTATCAGTATGCCGCGTCCGCGTTTCTTTTTTCGGTTCTCTTTATTGTCGACATTTACGTCTATTACTTTTCCGTCATAAAATGTGGAAATGTCTTTGAAAATAGTATGTCCCACAATGATATGCCGGGCGTGATAGCGATCTAGAATCATTTGTAGTGAATCTTTGGGTAGCGGTTCGTATTTGGTGTCGGTACGCACTAAGCCGCGATACTAGACAGGCCCTTTGTTACCATACAGGAAAGAGATGAGTGGAGACAACTTTCCACGTTCTTTTTTATTCATGAATAGTCCTTTGCTCATCTCTTTATTGACTATAGGTATGCTTAGGTTTCGATCGTAAAAGTCTTTACCCAATCCTGCATGCACATATAGATCTTTACCAATCATTTGTATGGTGTTACGAGTGCCCATCCATTTTCCAAGTTCGGTGTTGGGCCCAAGTAGTTGGGGATATTTCATATTCAGTCTTGCTGCCAGTTCTTTATATTTTTCTTTGGTGTAGCGAAGATCGTTGGCCAATACCAATGGCTCATGGTTTCCTAACAGGAAGGACACGTGTCCGCCGGCTTGTGTTGCTTCTTCTTCCAGTTTGTAGAACAGCCAGAATATTTGTATGACATCTTTTCCTCTGTCAAACAAATCTCCTATAATCATCAGATGGTTTCTGCCGTATTTCCAGCGAAGATCTTTGTCGATGACATGATTGCCTTGCAGTAAGCTGATGACGCAGTCCAGTCTGCCATGAGGATCGGACATGACGAATATTTTATCGGTTTGTGGATAATTCCATTTGGGACGTTTCACTGGGTGTAATTTTACATCAAACGAAGTTTGGCCTTTGTGATCAGTGACATGTAGGACAAAGTTCTGGGGCAGTATTTGGTAAGTGCTGTCTTTTATATTCCCGTTTTTGTCAACACTGATAATTCTGGTTTTTCCGTCAGGTTGATATAGCACATAAGGCCCGTCGGCTGTTAATTTTTCTTTTTTTTCGTTTTTCTTATTGTCCTGTTCATCTGTTCCGGCACTAAGGCCGGAACAGATGAATGTCAAGACAAATGCAAGAAGTAGATTTTTGATAAAACTTGTGTTGAGAATCATATGTTGTTTGTTAAGTGTTTATTTAGTTTGCATATCCTGGGTTTTGAACCATATTCTCGTTGTATTCCATTTCTGCATTAGGAACAGGTAAGACTATCTTATAATAATTCCAGTCAAACTCGCGTGCTTCTTTAGGTACATCTTCTAGATAATCAGTACGGATTACTTTTTTATTGTTTCTCATCAGATCGAAAAAACGTTGTCCTTCTCCCCAAAACTCAATGCGGCGTTGTTCAAGGATGGTATCGAGCGTAATTTCAGAGTCTGGCATTTCGTCTAGACTTTTTCCGGTACGTGCGTAAATGGGAGCTAGATATTTCCGGGCTTTATCGGTATTGTTCATTTTTATTGCCGCTTCGGCTGCGTTCAGATACAGTTCGGAAACACGGAATATGGGTATGTTGGCATCTTCGTAACTTTTAGAGTCTTGTGATGGATACTTCAGACAGAACGGTCTGTTGCTGCTACTGGTTGAAACCATTCGGCTACGTACGTCATTCGGTTGGTTTTTCATGTATTTTTTCCAATATTTCTCTGTGGCGATCAGTACATATTTGTTGGTGAGATAGCCGATAGAAGATTTTCCAGGGCTGTCGGTAGTCAGATTCACAATTTCGAATAAGAGTTCTTTGTTGAACGGAATAGCCCAGCTTTGGGCATATTCTTCATTGGTCCATAATCCGTATCCTTTCTTTTCAGTTCCTTTGATTGCTTCTTCTGCTATTTTTAAGGCTTCGTTGTTGCTGCCCATATATAAGTATACGCGGCTTAGCAGGGTCATGGCTGCCCATTTGTTTATTTTCCCTTCTTTTTTAGCGGGTCTTAATAGTTCTATGGCAGTAGTCAGGTCTGCGATAATAGCATTGTAACATTCGGCTGTGGTGTTACGTGTCGGTTTGCTTTCTTTATCAGAGACCACATAATCAATAATAGGAACAGACAGTGAGGCTCCGTTGTCTTTTGTATAAGGATAGCCGTAGATGCGGGTCATGTCAAAAAGTAATAGCGCGCGGATGGCCAGAGCTTCTCCTTTCAGGTCGTTGAAATACTCTTGTTCGGTCATTTTAAGCAGGGTAGGAGTTGTTATTTCACGATCGGGGATGATTTCTACTTTTTCGATGTCCCTCAATAGGATATTCAGATTTTTCCCGATTCCATAATACATGTTCCAGAATCCGCTTGACCCGTTGGTCTTGTTGTGTTTGAACAGATAGAAGTTAACATTGGTGCTTGATGATTTGTAAGATTTGACATCGTCTCCTCTTAAGTCTCCATAGCAAATCATGTCAGCTCCATAGTAGTTTGATGACTGCATGCTGCTGTATGCTCCATTCAAGACAAATTCGAAATCTCTGAGTTCATTAAGAGATCCTTCTGTTTCGACGGAGGTAGAAGGGCGCAGGTCTAGCCAGTCGTTGCCACAACTGTTGAATAAAAGCGCTAGTATGCATAACATGATGGGTTGTATTTTTTTCATAATTGTGTGTTTATAAATTAGACAATACGTTAAAACTTGATTTCCAGACCTAGGGTGAATGTTTTTGCGGGCGGTGTTTCCCAGTTGAAATTTGATTCCGGGTCGATATAGTCATAAGCGGCCCACGTCAGTAGATTGCTTCCGGATGCGTATAGACGGACTTTGTCGAGGCCTACTTTGCGGGTCAGTGCTCCTGGAAGAGTGAATCCGAAGCTTATATTTTTCAGACGGACGAAGTCTCCGCTATGAATTCTTCGTGTGGTTGCATAAGAGGCCATTGAAATGTTTCTGCCTATGATAAAGCGTTCTATATTTGTCTGATCGCCTTCGGATTTCCATCGTTTTCTGTAATAAATGGGAATGTTGAGATTCCCATCGCCTCCATGGTCCATTTTGCTGGCAGCACTATCATAGTTCCATGCACCGAATGAGAAGTTCAGATTAAAGTTCAGATCGAACCATTTGTATTGCAGGTTGTTTCCTAACCCTCCGCTGATAGTGGGGTCGGCACATTGCATAATCACTTTTTGTGCAGTGCTTGGGTCTTTGGTCGTTTCGCGGTTTAGTTGTCCATTTTCGTCTTGTTTGTTCAGATAGAACATAGGTTCTCCGTCGGCCGGATCTATTCCTGCAAATTCTATCATCCAATAAGTGTTGTATGGTAGTCCCACTTTGTGGATTTTGACACCGCTTGTTACTTGTGTCAGATTGCCGTCCAATTTTAAGATCTTATTGGAGTTGTGTCCCAGGTTTAAGCTACTACTCCATTTGAAGTTTTTCGACTTGATGTTGTTCGAACGTATTTCCAGTTCGTAACCTTTGTTTTGCAACTTACCGATATTGGATAAATAGTTGCTGAAACCGGTTGTTAAGGAAAGCGGGCGGCTGTAGAGCAGGTTTTTGGTTGTGCGTGTATAATATTCAAAGGTAATATTCAATCGGTTGTGGAATAAACCGATGTCTATACCTGAATTGAAATTATAATTGGTTTCCCAAGTAAGTTCTTTGTTCTCCAGTTGCGATTGGGAGATGCCTGGATGGTCATTGTAATTACTGGTAAGGCTACTTAGTCCTAGGTATCCATAATATGAGGAAGGCAGTGTGCCGTTTACTCCGTATGAAAGTCTTAGCTTTAAGTCGCTCAGCCAGTTATCTGTATTCTTCATGAATTTTTCGGAGCTGATTCTCCAGGCGCCTGATATGGACCAGAAGTTACCCCAGCGATTTTCACGCGATAGTCTGGAACTGCCGTCTGTTCGCCAACTGGCTCCTACATAATATTTGTTGTCGTAATCATAGTTGGCCCGGGTCAGGTAAGACACAATGCGAGTCTTGCTGTTTGATCCGCCCATGCTTTGATATACTACTCCATTGTTAATTTCAACTGTTAATTTCAACTTTGTCTGTGCGGGCAAAGTTTGAGATTGTGGCTCCCAGTCCGTCCGAATCTTTGCTATTGATTTCATAGCCGGCCAATAAATCTAGATGGTGTTTGTGATTTATTGCAGTTTGATAGGTGAAGAGGTTGGACCAGGTCATGTTGGTTATGTCGTTATAATCTTTGCTGAAACGGCCATTGTCATCGTCGCCATCGCTGGTGCGAGGGTCTTTCCATGCGCGTGATTTATTCATGACAAAATCATAGCTATATGTAGTCTTGAACTGAATTCCTTTCCAGATGTCGAAGGATGCGTATACTGTGTTGAATGAGCGGGTTGCATATTCGCGTTTGTAGTTATAAGTGTTTGACAGTAATGGGTTTCTGTCATCTAGCTTTATTAACTCTCTGTTCCATGAGCCGTCTTCGTTCCAGATGGCGTCGGACGGAGTGGTTCCGTTGCGTGTTCCGTAAATGGGTGCGGTGTAGCCGGTACCTTCCGAATAGGTGTTCTGATTGACCCTTGAGAATTGTATTTTGGCACCTATATTCATCCATTTGGCCATTTGATAGTCTACGTTTACGCGTCCCGATATGCGTTCCAATCCGGAATTGATTGTTACGCCGTCTTGTTTCATGTAGCTCATCGAAGTATAATATTTTATCTTGTCCTGTCCGCCGGAAGCTGAAAACTCATAGTTGTCTCTACGGCCTGTGCGGAACATATAGTCGTCCCAGTTTGTGAATCCGCACCAGGGAACAGGGGCATATTTGTTGATATTCTTTTCGGCATAGGCTTGAGCGTCTGCTGCGTTCATTCCGTCATTGGTGGCATAATTCACTAATCCTTCGAAAATGACGTCACGACGTTCTTGTCCTCCCATCATTTCGCGGAAAGACATGGCGAAATCGGAGAATCCCCAGTCGGCTTTTAATGTAAATACGGGTTTCCCTGATTTTCCTTGTTTGGTAGTAATGATGATGACTCCGTTGGCGGCGCGCGAGCCATAAAGGGAGGCGGCAGCGGCGTCTTTAATCACTGTGATGTTTTCTATATCGGATGTATTCAGTGTAGTCATGATGTCCAGGCCGGAGTTGCTGCCGGATGCTCCGATGTCTCCTGATAAGACAGGAACGCCGTCTATTACATAGAGGGGAGAGTTGGAAGCGTTGAATGATCCCATGCCGCGAATGCGGATGGAGGTGGATGCTCCCGGAATGCCTGAGCTGGAATTTACGTTTACTCCTGGAGCGGCTCCTTCCAGCATTTGTTGGAAGGAGACATGTGGCACGTCTTTTACTGCTTCGGTCTTGACTATATTTGCCGAGCCGGCATAAGCCGATTTTTTAAATGTTCCATATCCGGTCACTACGACTTCTTCCATTAGATTGTCGTCTGTCTTCATCTTGATCAGGATGGGGTTTCCGGCTGTTGCTATAATTTCCTGCGGGATAAATCCGATATATGACACAATGATCGTGATTTTTTTCTCGTCTGTCTCTAATGAGAAATTTCCATTCAGATCGGTTACGGTTCCGTGGGGTGTCCCTTTGACGGCAATGTTCGCTCCTATGATGGGGTCGCCGTTGCTTTCGGTCACAGAGCCGATTATGGTGTATTTCTCCCGAGAGGCGGCGGTGGAAGGAGGAGCTTTCTTTATGGCGATCACTCCTTGATGGACGGAATAGGTCAACCCGCTGTTCTTTAAACATTTGTTCAGGACGTCGGATATGCGTTCTTTGTTTACTTTTATGTCCTCTATCTTTACTTTCTTCACGTCGTTGGTGCTATAGATAAACGTAAAGCCAGTCTGTTTCTGGATTTCCCAAATGACTTCATTTAATGTGACATCCTTGAATGTGGCGGTGACTGTGCTTTGAGCGAAAGTAGATGCTTGCATGAAGTTTGAAGCGATGAGGCATAAGCAAAATAAAGTAGCCAAAAGGCGCTTTTTGTTTTTGCTCCAAATGGTAATGTCATGTTGATTTTTCATAATAGATTGATTAGTTGTTAGTTGAAATGCTTATATTTTTCCCTTTTATCGTAATGCTGACCTTTCCTGTTTTCTCCAGTAGGTTGACAAATGGAGTGATTTCATCATATCGGTCCACGTAACAGCCAAAGCGTGCATTTTTGGCTGCTTCGTCTTTGTATACCACTTGCATGTCATACCATCGGGTGAGTGATTTCATGATGTCCTCTAACCGCTGGTCTTTGAAATTGATTTTCCCGTGTATCCATGAGGTATGGAAGTCGGTGTTCACTTCATGCACCTCCAATGTGTTGTCTTGTGGATTGACGCAAGCCTGTTCGGAAGGCTTTAAAAGCCGGCTGTTGCCATAGGGTGTTGTGACCTTGATAGAGCCATTGACCAGAGTGGCTTGGCTGGGTTCGTCCGGATAGGCTGAAATATTGAACGTGGTTCCTAGCACTTCAATCTGCATTCCGTTTGTCTTGACCAGAAAAGGTTTTTCGCTTTTGCTTACTTCGAAATAGCCTTCTCCTTGTAGTTCGACCTGGCGCGTGTCTTGTGTGAACTGAACGGGATATCTGAGAGAACTCATGGAATTGAGGTATATTTTGGTACCATCGCTTAGTGTGAGTTTATATTCACCTCCGCGTGGAATGTCTATCCTGTTGTAAACCTCCTTTATTGTCACATTCCGTTGGGGTATCGGCTGATAGTTCATAGCGGCAGAATCCATCTGTATGGTGGTTCCATCTTTTTCTTGCACTTTGGTGTCAGGCTTTCCGTGCAGGCAGATGGTTTGTCCGTTGTCTAAAGTAAGGATTGCTTTCTTTCCTCCCGGCAGTATGTGTTCTATGGCAGGAACTGCTGTCTGAGTGGGGTGCGGATTATGTCGGTATGCAAGGAAAATGCTCATGGCTATGGGCAATGCCAGAATGGCAACATGGCGGCATGCGTTCCTTATGCGGCGTTTGAGTTGGTTGCGGCTTATCGTTTTATTCATTTCCTCCCATCCTTGTTGGGTGTCGAAATCCTTTCTTTGCTGTAGCTTGTGCCGGATGTGTTCTTTGCAGCATATTTGTAGAAACAGGGATTCGTGTTGTGGAGATTCGTTTCTCCATTTGGCTAGTTCCTCTTTTTCTGTTTCTGTGGCTTCGCCTGCCAGATGGCGTGCAATGAGTCGGGCTATATAAAAATCATGTTTTATCATTGTTTCTTCTGGTGTTATGGTTACTTATAATAAAAACAGGCCAAAATGGAAACCGGGTGAATGCATGCCGGCTTTTTTTTGCACTGTTTTATGCCGCAAGTATGACTGTGCTGAGGCGTTGTTTTACACGTACGTACGTGTGAGCCTGTGCGGCCGTATGTGTAGGCCTACACGTACGTATGTGTGAACCCACACGTACGTACGTGTAAAAAGGCATGTTTTATTTTATGCAAAGTTTTCTGTTATTTCGGTAGATAATTGATATTTTTGTATTTTTATTGGTAGGTAGCTAACTCTAGGAAAGCGAAAGGGATTTATGAAGAAGATGTATCTGTTGCCCGTATGGGTGGCTTTAATAATTGTAGGAAGCACTTTCTTTTCGTGTGGCGAAAGAAAAAACGGAGCTGTGTTCCGTCAGGTGGATTCTTTGAATCTGCTGTCTTACCGTATGCGCTATAAAAATTTGGATATGGCGTGTCAGGCGGCACACGATGCCTATGAATTATCGGACGAAGCTCCTTCCTTACGTGCCGAAGCCTTGAACAACCAGGGGTTTTGTGCTTTCATTCGTATGGATTTCGAAGGAGCGGAGACCTTTTTTCAGCGTGTGTACGAGGAGTCCGACAACGAGCTGGAATGTCTGATAGCGGATATCGGCATGATGAAAATCTGCCAGCGTACGGCCATGAACAAAGAATTCTATGATTATCGGAACAGTGCATTGCGGCGTATGAAACGTATCAGCGACGACAGTGTTGCCATTACCGATCCGGAAGAACTGGCACGGCTCAATTACGCCCGTTCCGAATTCTCTATAGCTTCTGCCATCTATTATTATTATTTGCAACAGGAACAGCAGTCCTTGGAGGCGATTGATGAAATAAAAGTGGATGGAACGCTGAAAAGCGACACCGCTCAGTTGCTTTACTATTATTATATGAAAGGATCGGGGGGGCTGTATGAGGCCGACACGCCACAAAATGTGGTATTGGGTGAATTCAATTATCTGATAGAATGCCTCGGCCTCAGTAAGGAGCATGGGTATATCTATTTTGAGGCAAATGCCTCTCAGGCACTGGCAGAACTGCTGAAGGAGAAAAAGAATTTCGATTTGGTCATGGAACACCGCCCTCATGTGATGCGTGCGGTCAATAGTGAGGATTTGCCTTGGGAAGAACTGACCATGCATCTGGCCGAACGGGCTTTGGAACTGTTTAAGGAATATGGAGATTTTTATCAGATTTCGGGAACTTACCGCACGTTGGCATCCTGTTGCAACGAACAGGGCAGATACGAAGACGCATTGCATTATTTGTCGGAAGCATTGGGATATGTCAACCGCCATCACGAGAAGTATTATCATTGCGCAGATACCATGGATAGGCTTCGTCCGTATGTCCCTATGGCTACTGCTTCCATCGAATTGGAATGGATCAACAATGGCGGCATAAAGAGCGTTCCTGAGTGGATTGCCCGTTTTCGCGAACAGCTGAGTGTGACATACGCGGCACTGGGAATGAAACCTCAGTCGGACTATAACCGTAATATTTATCTGGATCTTTTGGACTATACCCGTCAGGACAAAGAGTTGGAAAGCCGTTACAATGCTTTAGAAAAAGAGTCGGAAGCCTTGAACGGGCTTTTGGTAGTAGTGGTGATTGGCATTGCTGTCCTGATTGTCTTGTTTTGGATATTGAATCAAAGGTGGCGCATACGAAATGTACTTTACATCGGCAAATTGCAATGCACGTTGGATATATGCCGTAAGATAACCGCTTCCGTCCCTACTGACGCAGGAGAGATAGAAGATGTGACAGGAGCGGTGGAGGATGCGGTAAAAGAAGATATTCTCCGGTTGGTAGGAGCAACGGATTTCCGTATTACGACCGAAAGCGGGGAAGTGGAGAAACCGTGTGAGGGAGAATGTGCCCGTTTTGTCCTGAACAGTCCGAACAGCGAGCGGCCGCTGGGAGAAGTACATCTGTATTCGCCGCATAAAATAAAGAAGGATGACAGGGCGCTGATGCAAGTCATTGTGCCTTACATTTCGTGGACATTAGAGAACGGGCTGGCTTTCATATCGCTGGGTGATGAGCGGAAGCGGCTGGAGAAGGAACAGTATGTTCACGAGCAGCATTTGGCGGAGAACAAGCGGCAGAATCTGGTGAAAAAAGCCTGCCTGTTTATCGTTACAGGCATTATGCCTTATATAGACCGGGTAGTGAATGAAGTGCATAAACTGAAAAAGCAAAACTACATAGAGAATGAGGAAATAAAAGAAAGCAAATATCGCTATATAGACGAATTGGTTACCTGCATCAACGAATACAATGATATTCTGGCCTTGTGGATCAAGATGAAGCAGGGAACATTGAGCTTGAATATTGAAAACTTTGAATTGAATTCTCTTTTTGATGTGTTGATGAAAGGTCGTAAGACTTTCGAAATGAAACGCCAAAGTCTGGTTATAGAGCCGACGGATGCCATTGTGAAAGCGGATAAGGCATTGACTCTTTTCATGATTAATACATTGATGGAGAATGCACGTAAATATACGCCCGCCGGAGGAAACATAGCTGTTTATGCCCGGGAAACGGACTCTTACGTGGAG
>CAMWGU010000095.1 GCA_947173895.1 uncultured Bacteroides sp.
TTTCCGTTGAAAGCGATGCAAAGGTACGACTTTATTTTAAATCTGCAAATACTTTACCTGTTTTTTTGCTACAAAATTTTCAAATCGTATTTTTGCACCGAAATAACAAACGAAAGAACAAATTATGATATACCCTCAAAACTTTGAGCAGAAAATAGGTTTCGACTCTATTCGCCATTTATTAAAAGGGAAATGCCTCAGCACGTTAGGAGAAGAAAAAGTGGACGAAATGGCTTTTTCCGAATCCTTTCACGAAATAAACGAATGGCTGGAACAAGTGATGGAGTTCATACGAATCATACAAGAAGAAGACGAATTCCCCGACCAATACTTTTTCGATGTACGCTTGCCATTAAAGCGCATCCGAGTGGAAGGCATGTATCTGGATGAACAGGAATTGTTCGACTTACGACGCTCACTGGAGACCATCCGCAATATAATCCGGTTTTTGACACCAACAACCGACGGAGAAGAGGAAGGAAGTTCACCCTACCCCACTCTACGGAAATTGGCTGGAGACATCATCGTGTTTCCCCAACTTATCACACGCATCAACAATATATTGGATAAATTCGGAAAAATCAAAGACAATGCCTCCTCTGAGCTGTTGCGTATCCGAAGGGAATTGGCCTCAACAACCGGAAGTATATCACGCAGTCTAAACTCTATCCTACGAAACGCACAGGCCGAAGGATACGTAGACAAAGACGTGGCTCCCACCATGCGCGACGGAAGACTGGTCATTCCTGTCGCACCCGGACTAAAACGGAAAATAAAAGGAATCGTACACGATGAATCATCTACCGGAAAGACCGTTTTTATAGAACCGGCCGAAGTAGTAGAAGCCAATAACAGAATCAGGGAACTGGAAGGAGAAGAACGTAGGGAAATAATACGTATCCTGACAGATTTTTCTATCACCGTCCGTCCACAAATACCTGCCATACTCCAGTCGTACGAATTCTTGGCCAAAATTGATTTCATTCGAGCCAAAGCACAGTTTTCCATACAAACTAATGCCATCAAACCGTCATGGGAAGAACAACAAATCTTAGACTGGACACAGGCTGTACACCCGTTATTGCAACTCTCGCTGGCCAAACACGGAAAAAAGGTTGTTCCGCTGGACATCGAACTCAACCACAACCAGCGCATCCTGATCATATCCGGACCAAACGCCGGAGGAAAGTCCGTCTGTCTGAAAACAGTGGGATTATTACAATACATGCTGCAATGTGGTATGCCGGTCCCCATGCACGAACGAAGCCATGCCGGTGTGTTTAGTAGCATCTTTATAGACATAGGTGACGAACAAAGCATAGAAGACGACCTGAGCACCTACTCCTCTCATCTGACAAACATGAAAATGATGATGAAAAACTGCAATGCACGAAGCCTCATCCTCATTGACGAGTTCGGCGGAGGAACTGAACCGCAAATCGGAGGAGCCATAGCCGAAGCCGTATTGAAACGATTCAATGAAAAAGGTACATTCGGAGTGATCACTACGCACTATCAAAACCTGAAACACTTCGCCGAGGAACATGAAGGAGTAGTCAATGGAGCCATGCTGTATGACAGGCATCTGATGCAAGCACTGTTTCAATTGGAAATAGGAAACCCGGGAAGCTCATTCGCCGTAGAAATAGCCCGGAAAATAGGTTTGCCGGAAGAAGTGATAGCCGATGCCTCCGAAATTGTAGGAAGTGAATACATCAACGCCGATAAATACCTGCAAGACATTGTGCGCGACAAACGATACTGGGAAACCAAACGCCAAAACATTCGTAAGCGGGAAAAACAGATGGAGGAAACCATAGCCAAATACGAGAAAGAAATACAGGAACTTGAAAAAAGCCGCAAGGAGATTTTACGGAAAGCCAAAGAAGATGCCGAGAAACTATTACAGGAGTCAAACGCACGCATCGAAAACACCATCCGAACAATTAAAGAAACACAAGCCGAAAAAGAACGCACACGAACAGCGAGACAGGAACTGACAGACTTCAGAAACCAAATTGAAGAAATTGAGAAGAAAAATCAGGAAGACGAAATAGCACGCAAGATGGAAAAGCTACGCGAGAAACAGGAACGGAAAAAAAACAAAAAGAACAAAGCCGGAACTGAACCCGTTCAGCCTTCCGAACCTAAAGAACAACCTGTCACTGTAGGAACTTCCGTGAAAATCAAAGGACAATCCAGTGTGGGAGAAGTATTGGAGATTAACGGGAAAAATGCAGTAGTCATGTTTGGCATGATAAAAACCAACGTGAAACTGGACCGACTGGAACGAAGCGCATCCGCCAAGACTGATACCCGTTCTACAACAAAAAGCACCTTTGTCAGCAGCGAAACACAAGACAGAGTATATGAAAAGAAACTGAACTTCAAGCAAGACATTGATGTGAGAGGTATGCGTGGCGATGAAGCCATACAGGCCGTAACCTATTTCATCGATGATGCCATCTTGTTGGGAATAGACCGAGTACGCATTTTGCACGGCACCGGAAGCGGAATACTGCGAACTCTGATCCGGGCTTATCTAGGAAGTGTACCGGGAGTGGGACATTATCAAGACGAGCATGTACAATTTGGCGGAGCAGGCATCACTGTAGTCGACTTGAAATAATATTTTTAGCAGAAGACTGTTTCTAATATAAATTTTATCTATCTTCGCACTAAAAAAGGAGAGTGCGATGACAAACCAACTACACACTTTCGTCCCCATAAGGCTAGACGAACAAGAGTTCCATAATATTTTCAATAAATATTATGTGGCTCTTTGTGTTTTTACCAACCAATATATGGAGGACGAAGCTACTGCTGCCGACATCGTCCAAGATTGTTTTGCCAAACTATGGCAACTACGAAAAGACTTCAACTATCTGCACCAGGTCAAATCATTTTTATACACAGCCGCCAAGAATAAAGCACTGAACGAACTGGAGCATTGCAAAGTAGTTGATGAATATGCCCGAAAAATGGTAGATAAGCAAAAAGACTCTTTCTTTCACGACAAGATCATAGAAGAAGAGACTTACAACATTCTTATAAATGCAATCGACAAACTTCCACCACAAATGAAAGCGATTATGTCCTTGGCCTTTGAAGGAAAAAGCAATCCAGAAATAGCCGAAGCGTTACATGTGTCTAATGAAACCGTGCGCACACTCAAAAAAACAGCTTACCGCAAACTACGCACGTACCTCAAAGAATACTATTACCTCCTTTTTCTGCTGTATTAAGCGCCAAGACAACAGTCGACGAAAACATAACCGTCCGGAGCCCTAAACACATGAATACATCCTGACAGACAAACATCAGCATACCGAAATCGTAATCCCCTGTCGGCCTTTTCAGTAAATCGTAATTCTTCTGATATTGGAATTCATTACTAAGAAGAAACGATTTACCGAAAAGGAAAAAGAATGAAGTCATCGCAGTGGCAAGAAAAAGACGATCGCTAGACTTTAGCCAATGCTTGATCTAAGTCGGCCAACAAATCCTCTATATGCTCCGTACCTATCGACAGACGGACCGTTCCCGGATAAATTCCCTGCTCGGACTGTTCCTCCACACTCAGCTGGGAATGAGTGGTAGTGGCAGGATGAATGACCAACGATTTCACATCAGCCACATTGGCCAGCAAAGAGAATATTTCTAACCCGTCAATGAAACGATGTGCTTCTTCTTGCCCTCCTTCTATTTCGAAAGTAAAAATGGAGCCTGCACCGTGGGGGAAATAGCGCTGATACAACGCATGATCGGGATGAGCGGGCAAAGAAGGGTGATTTACTTTCCTTACCTTCGGATGGTTCTTTAAATAATCTACCACCTTCAAAGCATTCTCCACATGACGCTCCACACGCAAAGAAAGTGTTTCCAACCCCTGCAACAGAATAAAAGCATTGAAAGGACTGACAGCCGCACCTGTATCGCGCAACAGAATAGCACGGATGCGGACTATGTAAGCAGCCGAACCTGCGACCTCCGCAAAACAAGCGCCATGATAACAAGGATCAGGTTCCGTCAGCTGAGGGAACTTGCCTGAAGACACCCAATCGAACTTACCCGAATCAACAATCACCCCTCCCAGCGAAGTTCCATGACCACCGATAAACTTTGTAGCAGAATGTACCACAATATCTGCTCCGTGTTCGATGGGGCGAATCAGATAAGGAGTGCCGAAAGTATTGTCAACAATCAAAGGTATGCGATGGCGGTGGGCAATCTCGGCCACAGCTTCCATATTCACAATATTCGAATTGGGATTTCCCAACGTCTCGATGAACACAGCCTTCGTGTTCTCGCCGATGGCCTTCTCGAAATTGGAAAGGTCGGCAGGATCAACAAAAGAAGCTGTCACGCCATAGGATGGCAACGTATGTGCCAGCAAATTATAAGTTCCCCCATAAATGGTTTTGGCCGCCACCACATGATCTCCCGCACGGGTAATATTCTGAATGGCATAAGCAATAGCAGCTGCCCCCGATGCCACGGCCAGCCCGGCCACTCCCCCTTCTAAGGCAGCCATACGTTGCTCCAACACTCCTTGGGTAGAATTGGTGAGACGTCCATAAATATTTCCCGGGTCTTGCAAACTGAAACGTGCGGCGGCATGCGCCGAATCATGAAACACATACGATGTTGTCTGATAAATAGGCACTGCACGAGCATCGGTAGCAGGATCCGGTTGTTCTTGACCTACGTGAAGTTGCAAGGTCTCGAAATGTAAATTTCTTGTATTCATAATCATTATCTTTTAAAAAGTCATACTTATTTGTTTCTTCGAATGCAAAAATACAGAACACAGGCATATCACACAATATAAGATAAAAATACAGAATAAGCCACTAATAAAACAAGCTTAAACAGAACAAACAACCTGTCGTCGAAGATTTATCTCCTATCTGGAAGAAAAATATTCTCCGGATGCAACCTTTTTAAAAATAAAGGTTCTTCCAAGTCATTACATTCATCAAAGAATGTTCTGAAAGTGGGAAAAATGCAGTATATTTGTACCCGGAAGTCAAAAGACAAACAGTCGGTTGACTATATTCAGCAATCAAATAAGGAAAAGCCTATGAACGCGTCCGACAAATTAGACAAGGTAGATTTACAGATATTACGCACCTTGCAGGAAAATGCCCGACTGACTACCAAAGAGCTGGCCGCACGGGTAAGTCTCTCCTCCACTCCCGTATTCGAACGCCTCAAGCGGCTGGAAAGCGGAGGCTATATAAAAAAGTATATCGCTGTGCTGGATGCCGAGAAGCTGAACCAAGGCTTCGTGGTATTTTGCAGTGTCAAACTGAAAAGGCTGAATCGGGACATTGCCACAGAATTCACACAAATCATTCGGAACATTCCCGAAGTGACCGAATGTTACAACATATCGGGAAGCTATGATTACTTGCTTAAGATCCATGCTCCCAACATGAAGTATTATCAGGAATTCATCCTGAACGTGTTAGGAACAATCGACAGTCTGGGATCGCTGGAAAGCACCTTCGTCATGGACGAAGTGAAACACGAATATGGCATTCACATTTAACTGTCGCCCATATCAACAGTTTCCGCTCAATACCACTTTTTGTGCTTAAAGAAAAAATAGATGACCGCCACCAATACCAGCATCAGTCCCCAAGCAAAGAAGTAGCCATACTGCCACTCCAATTCGGGCATCCACCGGAAATTCATCCCCCATATTCCGGCCAGAAAAGTCAACGGAATAAACACCGTAGACACCACTGTCAGTTGCTTCATGATGCTGTTCATGCGCTGGTCGTTATTGGACAGATAAATCTCCACTAATGCCGAAATCATGTCGCGACATCCGTCTAGTGTTTGCAATACAAATTGCAAATGGTCATTGACATCGTTGAAAAAAAGACGATTCGCTTTATGTAGCAACTCACCGTCAGCCGTGTGCAACAATTTGCCAATCTCCTCCTTTAGAGGGAAAATACATCTTTTTATCACGCGGAAACGACGGCGATATTGCTGAATGTCCTCGATGCCCGGCACATCGGTCCGATCTGGTGACAGCAACCGCTCTTCCAAATCCTCCAGTCCATCTTCCAGTCCCGATATAATCGATATAAAACTGCTCATCACACTATTCAGAATCACACTCAGCAGGAAGTCCGACTGCCGATTGCGTATTTTCAACACATTCTTTTCCAATGCCCCGTAAATGTCATTCAGAAAATCCGTCTCCCTTTCAATAAAAGTCAAAAGGAAACCATTTCCCTGCACAATCGCCATCTGTTGAGGCAGGCAGGCCGTACCGTCAGAAGCAAGCAGCTTAAGAATCACCACATTGTAGGCATCATGCTGTTCTATCTTAGTCTGATGATCAGGGTTCAATATATCTTGAATCGTCAGAAAGTCAATATGAAAATACTGGCAAACACCCCGCAAAGCCTCTGTATTCCGGAAACCATGAATCTGTATCCAGGTTATAGCATTCCTATCTAGAAAAGGAAGCAAATCATCCATCTTTTCGGCATCTCGCCTGCTGATGCCTTCGGCGTTATAACTGCACAAATGCAAATGGGTAGGAGTAGGACTGACACCCGCATAAGTAAGTTGTTCACTTAATAAATTATTCTTCATCATGGTATCTGTTTTAAAACAATGCAGCATTGAACGATGCAAATATAAACTTTTTCCATCATCCGGCCTAATTCCATCGGCATACACCTCGACCGTTGCCCCATCTGTTGCCTTCCAACGGTGCATCACACTAGTTCCGGTCAGCTCACGATGCGACTTCCGTTTACATTTCAGGCAATTATTTCAACATATTTCCCCCCTTTACCACACCAAAAAATGTCCGTTTACCCCATCGCAAAACACATACGTACGTGTGAGCCTGCGCGACCGTATGTGCAGGCCTACACATACGTATGTGTGAGCCCACACGTACGTACGTGTTTTCGGCCGCCTCCGAATGCGCTAAGCACCCCCTATAATCCACACGAACAGAGCATAAAAAAAGAGTTGCGCACCGACCGGTGCCTTGAGCAAAAAGCCATGTCACTTTATCTAGAAAATCATTCTTCGAAGAGCAGATTACGAAAAATAATTTGTACTTTTGCGATATAATCATTTTTATTATCCGATATGATAGTAATAGCAGACAGTGGAGCAACCAAAACGGATTGGTGTCTGGGAAACAGCCAAGCGGACAGCAAGTTCATCCGGACGGAAGGCATCAACCCTTTCCATCAGTCAGCCGATGAAATAAGGGACCTGCTCGCTTCTTCCCTGATCCCCCGACTGGAAGACAAGAACACCCAGCCCGAAACCATTTATTTCTATGGCGCAGGATGCACCCCCGACAAGGCCGAGAGTGTGAGAAACGCTTTGTCGACCTATTTTCCACAATCCCTTATCCGGGTGGAAAGCGACCTGACCGGTGCGGCCCGTGCCCTATGCGGCACCCAGGCCGGAATAGCCTGCATCCTAGGAACCGGATCGAACTCATGTGCCTATGACGGAGAAAAAATAACAGCCAACGTCCCTCCCTTGGGTTACATACTGGGCGACGAAGGTAGCGGTGCTGCATTAGGAAAACGACTGGCAAGCGACTGCCTGAAACGCCAACTGCCGGACGACCTTTGCCAAAGCTTTTTCAAAGAATGCCGGCTTACGCCCGCACAGATACAGGACCGGGTATACCGACACCCTCTGGCCAATCGCTTTCTGGCAAGCCTGACTCCTTTTCTTTCCGCCCACAGGCACAGGACAGAGATACAGGCACTGCTACAATCCAGCTTCACCAATTTCTTTATCCGCAACGTAATGCAATACGAATATCATGACACACCCGTACATTTTGCAGGTTCCATTGCGTTTCATTTTCAAGAAGAAGTGAAAGAAGCTGCACGGCAATTGCAGATCACCGTAGGCCGTATCTTAAAAGAACCGATGAAAGGACTGATGGAGTATCACTTCGACTCATAAAAGTCCAGCCTGCCGAAGGAATACATTCATCCGGCAACCACCGTAGCACACCGTGCTGCAAACATAGAGAAAAGCAAAGCTTATAAAGATAATAATTTCTAAACTAACGATTAAGTTATGAAAAATTTAAGAGCAGAAGCCATCATCCTTGCAGCAGGCATGCTGATGACAGGCTGTTTTATCAAACAAGGACTAAATTCTTTCTCAGGGAAAGACAGAGTAGTAAACGTGAAAGGACTGGCAGAAATGGAAGTCCCGGCCAACAAAGTAACCTGGCCCTTGATGTACAAAGAACTGGGTAATGACCTCCCTACCTTATATAATAATATCAATGCCACCAACCAGGCCATAGTAAACTTCCTGAAACAAAAAGGAATCACCGAAAACGAAATCAGCATCAATGCACCCGAAATTATCGATCTGCAGGCCGAACGCTACAACAACAATCCGACACCCTTCCGTTACAATGTGACCTCTGTCATCACAGTCACCTCCACCCAGGTAGAACTAGTCCGGAAAATGATCAGCGAACAAAGCGAACTGCTGAAGCAAGGCATTGCCATTACCGGCGGCGACTACCGCTACAATGTGCAATATGACTATACGGGTCTGAACGACATCAAACCCCAAATGATAGAAGAAGCAACCAAAAACGCACGAGCATCTGCCATCAAGTTCGCTAAAGACTCGGACAGCGAACTCGGTAAAATAAAAAGAGCCTATCAAGGACAGTTCAGCATCGAAGACCGCGATGCCAATACGCCTTACATCAAACGCATCCGCGTCGTGACCACCATCGACTACTCATTGGAAGACTAACACCGCCCTACAACAGGTTTCTGCATCCCGAGACATCTTTTCCATCCCCCCTCCCATGCCAACGGATAAAGAAACCTGTTTTTATCCATCTTTTTCCTGGCAACAAAGAAAAAAAGCACAAAGGTGTTTGTGTTTCAGTATTTTGTTGTATCTTTGCAGCCGAAATTAGATAAACAATATAATGTCTAACGTAATTAACTGAGATTTTTAACAATATTATTAATGGAAAATTTAAAAAACATCACTCCTGTTGAAGACTTCAACTGGGATGCTTATGAAAACGGCGAAGCTGTAACAGGCATGAGCCACGAAGAACTTGAAAAAGCTTATGACGGTACACTGAACAAGGTAAACGACTGCGAGGTTGTAGACGGTACTGTTATTGCAATGAACAAACGCGAAGTAGTTGTTAACATCGGCTACAAATCAGACGGTATCATTCCTCTGAATGAATTCCGTTACAATCCCGACCTGAAAGTAGGTGATACAGTAGAAGTATATATCGAAAATCAGGAAGACAAGAAAGGACAGTTGATCCTGTCACACAAGAAAGCACGCGCAACCCGTTCTTGGGACCGTGTAAACGCAGCTCTTGAAAACGAAGAAATCATCAAGGGTTACATCAAATGCCGCACGAAGGGTGGTATGATTGTCGACGTATTCGGCATCGAAGCCTTCTTGCCGGGTTCTCAGATTGATGTGAAACCAATCCGCGACTACGATGTATTTGTAGGCAAAACAATGGAATTCAAAGTGGTTAAAATCAACCAGGAATTCAAGAATGTGGTTGTTTCACACAAAGCTCTTATCGAAGCAGAACTTGAACTGCAGAAGAAAGAAATCATTGGTAAACTTGAAAAAGGACAAGTACTGGAAGGTACTGTTAAAAATATCACATCATACGGTGTATTCATCGACCTTGGCGGCGTAGACGGCTTGATCCACATCACAGACCTGTCTTGGGGCCGTGTAAGCGATCCGAAAGAAGTCGTAGAACTGGATCAGAAACTGAATGTTGTTATCCTCGACTTCGATGACGAAAAGAAACGCATTGCTTTGGGCTTGAAGCAACTGACTCCGCATCCATGGGATGCTTTAGACGCTGACTTGAAAGTAGGCGACAAAGTTAACGGTAAGGTAGTTGTTATGGCCGACTATGGAGCATTCATCGAAATTGCTCCAGGCGTAGAAGGTCTGATCCACGTATCAGAAATGTCTTGGTCACAACACCTGCGTTCTGCTCAAGACTTCATGAAGGTAGGCGATGAAGTAGAAGCCGTTATCCTGACTCTTGACCGTGACGAGCGCAAGATGTCTTTGGGCATCAAACAACTGAAGCAAGATCCTTGGGAAACTATCGAAGAAAAATATCCTGTAGGCTCTAAGCACACAGCAAAAGTTCGTAACTTCACCAACTTCGGTGTATTTGTAGAAATCGAAGAAGGTGTTGACGGATTAATCCACATCTCCGACCTGTCATGGACTAAAAAAGTGAAACATCCTTCTGAATTTACTCAGATTGGTGCCGACATCGAAGTTCAAGTTTTGGAAATTGATAAGGAAAACCGTCGTTTGAGCCTTGGCCACAAACAATTAGAAGAAAATCCTTGGGATGTATTCGAAACAGTATTCACTGTAGGTTCTGTACACGAAGGTACCATTATCGAAATGCTGGATAAAGGTGCTGTAGTGGCCCTCCCTTATGGTGTAGAAGGTTTCGCAACTCCGAAACATTTGGTAAAAGAAGACGGTTCTCAAGCTCAGTTGGATGAAAAACTGGCATTCAAAGTGATCGAATTCAACAAAGATGCCAAAAGAATCATCTTGTCTCACAGCCGTATCTTCGAAGATGCAGCCAAAGCAGAAGAAAGAGCAGAAAAGAAAGCAGCTTCTAATGCTAAAAAAGCAGCGAAGAGAGAAGAAACTCCTGCTATCCAGAATCAAGCAGCCTCTACTACATTAGGCGACATCGACGCATTGGCAGCATTGAAAGAACAATTAGAAAACAAAAAGAAGTAAACCGATTACTCCATTTTAACCCTCAAAGAGGGTGTGTCAAAACTGGCATATCCTCTTTTTTTATGTTCAAAGCCCAGA
>CAMWGU010000096.1 GCA_947173895.1 uncultured Bacteroides sp.
GCGGCAGCTGTTCCTTATCGGGGTGAACTTCTCTTCGGCGACTATGACCGTGGACGGCTGGGAGGAAGAGGAGGGAACAAGGAGCATTGAAAAATTGGATATGGAATAATTGTCCCTTTGTATCCCGATGAATGATAATTTTATTATCTTTAGCCCGATTATAAAAGAAAATGATAATGAACCGGATTTTTCATGTCAAAATAGCAGGGGGAACTTATTTGTTGATGATTGTGCTGACAGTTGTCATGGTACTTGCTTTCTGGTATATGAAGGTAGTGGCAGGCTGTATGGTGGCTGCCGGGTTGATAATTTTGATTGAGCGGATTATCCATTCTGTTTATACGCTTACTGCTGACGGAAAGTTAGTGGTGTATTACGGCCGTTTTTATAAGGGAAAGTCCATTTCTTTGGCTGATATTACGGATGTGGAGCTGAAGTGTACTTCCGCATTCGGAGGGATCATGCCTACAAAATATGTGTGGATACAATATGGGAAGAATAATGTAGTGTCGTTGGTGCCTGTAAAGCCTGAAGAGTTCATTCATGCATTGGTGAAGAGACTGGAACATCGAATGGAGGAAGAATAACCTATAAATTAATATTATACCATGAAATATCAACTAGCAATAATCGGTGGAGGACCTGCGGGATATACTGCTGCCGAAGCTGCCGGAAAGGCGGGACTCAGTGTCGTTTTGTTTGAGAAAAGAAGCTTGGGCGGTGTATGTTTGAATGAAGGGTGCATCCCGACCAAGACATTGCTTTATTCGGCAAAGATATATGATTATGCAAAACATGCATCGAAGTATGGGGTGACTGTGCCCGAAGCTTCTTTCGATTTGGCAAAGATTGTGGCACGTAAATCAAAAGTGGTCCGTAAACTGGTGTTGGGAATCAAGGCAAAACTGACTGCTCATCAAGTACACATTGTGACCGGAGAAGCTGCTATTGTGGATAAGAATACCATTCAATGCGATGGCGAGACTTACGAATGTGAGAACTTGTTGCTATGTACCGGTAGCGAAACTTTTATTCCTTCCATTTCGGGAGTGGAAAAGGTGGACTACTGGACACACCGTGATGCGTTAGACAATAAGGAATTGCCCGGATCGCTGGCCATTGTGGGGGGAGGAGTGATCGGTATGGAGTTTGCTTCTTTTTTCAATAGTCTGGGAGTGCAAGTGACTGTTGTCGAAATGATGGACGAGATACTGGGTGGAATGGACAAGGAACTTTCAGCCATGCTTCGGGCTGAATATACTAAGAAAGGAATAAAGTTTTTGTTAGGTACAAAGGTGGTGGAACTGTCTAAACAAGACACCGGCATCACTGTGGCATACGAGAACACACAAGGGGCTGGGACTATTACGGCCGATAAACTGCTGATGAGTGTAGGTCGCCGGCCTGTGACGAAAGGTTTCGGATTGGAAAACCTTGATTTGAAATGGACGGAACGTAAGTGTATCTGGGTAGATAAACATTTGCAGTCATCTGTGCCCGGTGTATATGTGTGTGGCGATCTGAACGGAGTTTCTTTGTTGGCGCATACTGCTGTGCGTGAAGCCGAAGTAGCCGTCCATCATATAACAGGCAAAGGGGACACAATGAGTTATCGTGCTATACCGGGTGTGGTTTATACCAATCCCGAAATAGCCGGAGTGGGCATGAGCGAGGAGGCTTTGCAAGTCGCAGGTATTCCTTATCATACTGTGAAGTTACCCATGGCATATTCCGGACGCTTTGTAGCCGAGAATGAAGGAGTGAACGGTGTGTGCAAAATCCTGGTTGGCGAGGACGATACGATATTGGGGGCACATTTGTTAGGTAATCCGGCTTCCGAACTGATTGTGCTGGCAGGCATGGCTGTTGAGGAACACAAGACGGTGGAAGACTGGAAACGGTATGTGTTTCCTCATCCTACTGTGGGCGAGATATTCAGAGAATTTTAATTAAGAAAATGATACAATGGCATCCTGGCTGTACGGACTCACATGTAAATGACTGCTAAAGGAAGGGGGAAAAGGTGGCAGTAGAACGGTGTGGATCCGGGCAGCCGATGATGGGCATATACCAATGGAACGAGTTTTTTTCTTTTTTTTATTAGTATTATCTGTTTGCCATAGCAGTGCCCAGTCGTTATCTCAAAAACTGGATGCTTTGTTGCAGGAAGATATTTTGAAAACTTCCGAAGTAGGCATTACGGTGTTCGATTTGACCACTGGTGAGTCTGTTTTTCGTTATCAGGACGAGAAACTTTACCGTCCTGCTTCTGTTCAAAAAATCATCACTTCTGTTACGGCTTTATCGCAATTGGGGACGGATTATACCTTCGACACCGGTTTGCGTTATAGTGGAAAGATAGAAAATGACACATTGAAAGGTAGTCTTTATGTAGTGGGAGGTTTTGATCCGGAGTTTATGGACGAGGATATGGATCGCTTGACAGAGGCTTTGACGACTCGGGGAATACGTTATGTGACCGATACGCTTGTTGCGGATGTATCTATGACGGATTCGGTGTACTGGGGATCTGGTTGGTGCTGGGATGATACACCTTCTTCCTTCCAGCCTTATCTTTCTTCTCTCATGCTGAACAGGGGATGTGTGGATGTGTCGGTCTCTCCTGCTCAGAAAGATTCTCTACCTTTGGTAACCTGCACTCCGGTTTCCGATTATTATACGGTTCACAATCGGGCAGTGAGTCACGAACCGCAAGCCGGCAGACTGGTAATTACGAGGAACTGGCTCAGCAATGGCAACATTATTACTATTTCCGGCAATGTATCCCGTTCGTATACAGAGAAAGTGAATATCTATACTTCCAAAGATTTTTTCTTTCACACTTTTGTTGGCCGGTTGCGTGAGAAAGGATTGGAGGCGCGTACGTATGCATATGCTGATTGCCCTGTGGCGGCCGACAGTGTGCAAACCCTTTACACGTTGCGGCGACCTTTGGGTGAGGTGTTGGAAAGAGCGATGAAGAAAAGTGATAATCTGTGTGCCGAGTCAATGTTTTATCATTTGGCGGCCCGGCATTCCTTACACAGGCGGGTGACGGGAGAAGATGGAGCCGAAGCGGTCCGCTCGTTTATGAGGACGGCATTGGGATTTAATCCCGACAATTATAAAATAGCGGACGGAAGTGGCGTTTCCATGTACAACTATGTGTCTCCGCGGTTATTGTTAGAATATCTGAAATATGCTTATTATCATCGTGGAATTTTTCTTCCGTTGTATGATTCACTTCCCATTGCCGGAGTGGATGGCACGTTGCAGAACCGAATGAAGCAAGGTAAGGCAAAGGGGAATGTACATGCCAAGACTGGCTCTGTGACCGGTGTCAGTTCACTGGCAGGTTATGTAAAAGCCGGAAACGGGCATCAGTTGGCGTTTGTGATCATTAATCAGAACGTACTGAAGCTAAGTAGGGCTCGTGCGTTTCAAGATAAACTTTGTGATATGCTGGCACACTGATGGATAGTATCTGAGCGCTGTGGAACGAGGATGTGGTGGATTTTTGTATGTGATAGGACAAAATTCATATTTATTCTGAACGATTTTTGCAGTAGCATACCCGAATAGTTTTGTAATTTTGCCCATACAGAATGAGCAGGAATACTATCAAAACATAAAACAGCAGTTTATGAAGACAAATTATGAGATCGGCTGTGCTGCACAGCTCCCGACATAATGTGACGGTCACTCACAATTGCACTTGAAATAGAATAACTTCATTAATTAAATATATATAAGTAAGTATCATGAATCAGTATTTGAATTTTTCTTTAGAAGGTAAAGTGGCTCTTGTTACAGGTGCTTCTTATGGTATTGGTTTTGCCATTGCATCTGCTTTTGCGGAACAAGGTGCAACCATCTGTTTTAATGATATCAACCGAGAACTGGTGGACAAAGGATTGGCCTCTTATGCAGAAAAAGGAATTGAAGCGCATGGATATGTGTGCGATGTAACAGATGAACCTGCTGTACAAGCACTGGTTGCCACTATAGCCAAAGAAGTGGGTACAATCGATATTTTGGTAAACAACGCCGGTATTATTCGCCGTGTTCCAATGCACGAAATGGAGGCTGCCGATTTCCGTCGTGTCATTGATATCAACCTGAATGCTCCATTCATTGTTTCGAAAGCTGTTCTTCCGGGCATGATGAAGAAAGGGCATGGCAAGATTATCAATATTTGCTCTATGATGTCTGAGTTGGGACGTGAAACTGTTTCTGCATACGCTGCAGCCAAGGGAGGTCTGAAGATGTTGACCCGCAACATTTGTTCTGAATATGGCGAATATAACATCCAGTGCAACGGTATCGGTCCGGGTTATATTGCTACCCCGCAGACTGCTCCGTTGCGCGAAATCCAGCCCGATGGAAGTCGTCATCCGTTTGATACGTTCATCTGTGCCAAGACTCCGGCTGGCCGTTGGTTGGATCCGCAGGAACTGACCGGTCCTGCCGTGTTCCTGGCATCTGAAGCTTCTAATGCGGTCAATGGCCATATCTTGTATGTGGATGGAGGTATTTTAGCTTACATTGGCAAACAGCCTAAGTAATTAACCGATAAATATAGAAAGAATCTGCTTGTGTCTTTGTGGATACGCGCAGATTCTTTGTAATTTTGTCCTTTAGTTTGATGAAAAAACGAATAATATGAAAAAAATCTTTTTAGCGGTCGCAATGGCATCGGTTGCGTTCTCTTGTTCGCAAAAGGAGCCGATAACTGTCACTGTTACCAATTCTCTTCATATTGACAGAGAGGGAGAAATGGTGGAAGTTTCCATGGCTGAGGTTTCCACCAGGTTGCAATTGCCCGATACGGCTCAGGTTGTTGTGCTGGATGAGAACGGGATGGAGGTGCCTAGTCAGATTACGTATGATGGCATGCTTATTTTTCCAGTTTCTATAAAAGGAAATGCTTCTGTTGTTTATACCATTGCAGAAGGAATACCGCAACCAGTGGAGGTGTCGGCCTGTGGGCGACAATATCCCGAACGCTTGGATGATATGGCGTGGGAAAACGATAGGACCGCTTACCGCACTTACGGACCGGCTTTGCAGGAAAGAGGAGATCGTGCTTTCGGGTATGACATTTGGACTAAAAGTGTATCCGACATGGTGGTGGAAGATCGTTATGACGGAGAATTGAACCGTCATGTTTCATATCATGTGGATCATGGCAATGGGATGGACTGTTATGCAGTGGGACCAACACTGGGAGGCGGAACGGCCGCTTTGTTTCCTGATAGTACTATTGTTTATCCGTATTGCTATAAAGAATGTGATATATTGGATAATGGTCCGCTTCGGTTTACCGCTAGGCTGGTCTATCATCCGCAGGTTGTAAAAAGCGACTCTGCTGTGGTGGAAACCCGTATCATTTCTTTGGACAAAGGGGCGCAACTGAACAAGACTGTAGTTTCTTTCGAGAACTTGCAGGAAACCACTCCGGTGGTGGCCGGTATCGTGTTGCATAAGCAGAATCCGGATGGATATGGTTTTGACGCCAATGCGGGCTATATAGCTTATGCGGACTCTACAGAGAATGCTTCTAACAATAATGGGGTGATTTATGTAGGTGCCGTATTTCCCGCTCATTTGAAAGGTGCATTCACCCGGCTGTTTTCTGAGGAAGAGCGAAAAGAACGGGGTGGTGCGTTGGGACACGTACTGGCGCTCAGCGAGTATGAACCGGGATCCGAATATGTCTATTATTGGGGGTCGGGCTGGAGTAAGTATGGTTTCGAGACAGATACCGACTGGATCGGTTATTTGGAGAAATACGCCCAGCAAGTACGCAATCCGTTATTAGTCAGTGTAAAATAATGTTGGAGGACATGGACCTGTCGGAAAAGGCAGGTTTCAGGTCCTTGTAATGGATGCTTGTTGCCTTTTTATAGGATTATAGATTATGAAGACTCTGTGGTTTAATTATTTGAAATATTGTTTGCCGGACTGGGGAGTGGGAGTTTTGCTGTGCTTTCTTTTATATGCACATGTGGCATATTACATTCCTTATCAATTGTGTGAATTGGAACACGAGAACTTGTTTGTGTCAGATACGGATACTTGGATGCGTGTGTGGGAAACTCCGGGTGGACTGGCCGATGTGCTGGGTTTATGGTTGACACAGTTTTTGGCGATTCCTTATGTTGGTTGCTTTGTTTTTTTGCTTCCAATATTTCTGTTATGGCCTGTTATGATCTGTTTGCTCAGGCAGGCTGGAGCGTCTTTTGCTTTTGTTGTTCCTGTTGCTTTTGGGAGTGTTATTACGCAACTTCTTGTTCAGTATGATTTTAATTTCAACCAATCGGGCAGTATTGCGCTGTTGGCAGCGTGGCTGTTTTTGTACTTTCTCTCGCAGATAAAGCCTTCAGGATGCCGATGGGCGATGTTCATGGCCGGAATACCTTGTGTGGCATGGCTGTTCGGTTCTATTGTAGTGGTGTATACATTGGGTGGTCTGATCTTGTTTTTCTGCCGCCGAAATTATATGTGGGCTGTCGTATCCTTGGCCGTTTTGGGTGTTATGCTGGCTGTAGGATATGGAACAGGCTGTATAGAGAATTTTCGTCTTTTCCTGTCTCCGGCTTTTTATTATTGTTCTTTGGTAGAATTTCCTGTGGTCCACTGGATTTCTTGGGTTATTCCTTTGCTCCTTATTTTGATAGTACGTTGTTTTCCGTCTTTCGGTTCTTCTTTGAGATTGGGTGTGCGTGGAATAGTAGTTTGCTGCTTGTGGGCCGTTGTTACCGGTTGTTTCCTGCACTATGATCCATCCTTTCGGAACACGTCCAATCAGACGCTGTGGCGGCTGAATCATTATTCGTTTATGGAAGACTGGAAAGGTATGTTGGATTTTTTATCTTCCCGCCGGCCAATTACCAATCAGCTTTATATGAATTATGCTAATATGGCATTGGCGCAAATCGGTAGCTTGGGCGACCATGCGTTTTATTTTCATCCCCGAGGAGTAAAGGCCTTGTTGGTGGAGGCCAACAGTACCGCTTCCGTTTACATGCTGATGAGTGATGTGCAATATACTATTGGAGGAATTGCCGATTCGCAGCGTTATGCTTTTGAGGCGCAGACTGCTTTGCCGCGCATGTGTGGTGTACAGACGTTGATGCGGCTGGTCAAGACTAACCTAATATTGGGCCATGATGCTGTGGCGGAAAAATATTTGGCACTTTTAGAGAAAACGTGGTTTTATAAGGAGTGGGCACACCGTTACCGAAAGTTTCTTCATAATCCCCGGGCGTTAGAGGCCGATGTGGAATTGGGAGAGAAAAGGCGAGGCATGAGTAAACATAACCGGTTTGTCATGTCGCATGGATGGAACCGGGAGCTGGAGGATGTGTTGCAGTCCGATCCGTCCAATCGGAAAGCGATTGCTTACTTAGGTCTGTCTTATTTATTGGCCAAAGATTTGCAAGGATTCCGGAACTTTTTGGAGACATATTATGGAACCGAAGGATTGAAACAGCTTCCTCTCGCTTTTCAGCAGGGGGTGATGGCTGTTTATCCACAGGATGTGGAGAAATGGGAATTCTATCGGGTTTCTTCTCAGGTGAAGGACTTGTATCTGAGCTACGTGAAACAGTTGCAAGGGTTGCAGGGCTATCCGGGGAAAAAGCGGCAAATGAAGAAGGAGTATGAATATACTTTTTGGTATTATTATATGTTTACTTAAGAAAACGATGGTCCGTTCAATGCTTTACTAATTTTCTTCATTGATGAATAAAGAGCGGGGCCATAGCCTGTTCATACAGGTTGGTCCGATGTTTTGACGAACTGTTATAAAAAAGAGGAACTACTGAATGAAACATCTGTTATATTGTGTTTTGGTATTGGTTGGCTTGGGTGCGTGTACACCCGATGTGCGAGTAGACGTGCGGTGGGAGGAGGAATCTCCGTTTGCAGGCGAATATGCCGGCATTGTTGTTCCTGTCAATATAGCTCCCCTTAATTTTATACCGACGGATTCGTTGGTTTTCGAGTCGGTTCTTGTCTTGTCGGGGAGTGGCCGCAGGCTGGTTGTCCGAGATAAACAAGGTGCTTTTATTCCTGAACTGAAGGCATGGAAAGCGTTGCTGTCTTCGCTCAGAGGGAAGGAGATAGAAGTAGAACATTGTGTGAAAACCGAGCAGGGATGGGCCTCTTATCGTCCGTTTACAATCGCAGTGGCCAACGAGCCTATTGATCCTTATTTGGTTTACCGGCTTATTCCGCCGGGTTACGAAAAATGGCATGAAATGGGAATTTATCAGCGAAATCTGGAAAACTTTGAGGAGCAGGCTGTCATTGCCAATCGGCAGACAGATTATAATTGTATCAATTGTCATTCTTTTTGTGACAGAGATCCGGACAGGATGATGCTGCACATGCGCGCCAAGCATGCCGGAACGTTATTGATAGAGCAGGGAGGAATTACTAAACTGGATACAAAGACTGACCGGACGCTTTCTTCATTGGTTTATCCGTATTGGCATCCGGGAGGACAGTTCATCGCTTATTCGGTAAATGATACAAAGCAATTGTTTCATGTGAACCATAGTAACCGGATAGAGGTGATAGACTATGCATCAGACGTGGTGGTGTATGATGTACGTCGGAATGAACTGCTGACTACACCCGCTTTGTTCAGTAAGGAGAATATGGAAACATTTCCCGCATTCTCGGCCGACGGAACAAAACTGTATTTCTGTAGTGCTTCCAATCAGAATATGCCGGAAGATTATGAAAAGGTGAGGTATCACTTGTGTTGCATTGATTTTGATGCCGAAACTCATTCGTTCGGACAGCAGGTGGATACTCTGTTTCATGCAGAGATAAACAGGAAGAGTGTTTCTTTTCCTCGCGTGTCGCCCGACGGACATTTCTTGCTGATGACATTGTCGGATTATGGCAATTTCTCTATTTGGCATCAGGAAGCTGATTTGTGGATGATTGACTTGCGGACAGGGAAGACAGAGGCCGTAGACGAATGGAACAGTAGCAGTGTGGAAAGTTACCATAGCTGGAGCAGCAACGGACGTTGGGTGGTTTTCAGCAGTCGTCGCGGAGACGGATTGTATACGCGCCCTTACATTGCCTATATGGATCATGATGGAAAAGCATACAAACCTTTTGTTTTACCCCAGAAGGAGGGAGGTTTTTATCAGCGTTTCATGTATTCCTACAATATACCGGAACTGGTGAAAGGCCCTGTGGAGGTGGATAACCGTCGGTTGGTGAAGCAGGCCTTAGATGGGGAGATTATAAAGGTAAAAGAACTCGAATAAGGCTTTGGGTTAGCCAAAGATCAAAGTTTAATCTTGTTGGGTACTATCTATCTCCCAAGGATTAGGGAGATAGATTCAACCGCAATCCGATTATTCATGCTTTCATTTGTCGTACTATCCTAATCTATTTCAAATTTTAAGATAAAAGATTGCCTTCAGCAGCGTCCTCACTTTCAAAATTGGCAATATTTGTTACATAATGTATTAAAGGTATCCTTCTCCCTTTTTTTCAGCAAAGGAGTAACAGATAGGCCCGAACTACTATACCGTTCAGTTCCTTATAATTTATACTTCACCAATACATATTCCGGATTTGCCCCAATGGCATACAAGGTGTTGTCTTTTTCTTCCGCAGCAATGCGCATTACGGGAATACCCAAATCCACAATTTTCACCAGATTTCCTTCGTAGTCGTACAGGAAAACGTGATGCGGACATTTGCTTACATTTCTTCCCACTGTAGATTCGTCCATATCATCCTTTGTACGGTCGCGCTGCAATGCGATGATATAGTCCTTGCTCATGCAAAGCTCAAAGATGCCGCCTACTTTTCGGTCGAAAACAATCTTACCGTTACGAATTTCGTATTCACTACCGTCCGATTTCCGTTCACATACTAAGGAGAATGTTTCCCCGTCATTCTTATACAAGGCAAGATAGGGGAATCTGGAGCAAACGTTTGCCAATACGCCACGCTCCCGATTGTAAGCCATTTCGTTACTCACATGTTCTTTCACCTGCGGTATGGGGTAGTTGCCAAACTTCACCTCCTTGTCATTCAATATTGCCTTGAAATAATGTTCATCTCCATCTTCCGTCCATCCGATATACAAATCTTTGACATATTCGGTAAGTTTCGGGCGAGATGTTTTTTCATCTTCTGTCAACTGTACGAAAGCGTCTTTTCCTTGCACCAGACTGTCAATAGATAAGAACCCCACTGTATTTCCGTTTATGTCCTCGGCAAAAATACGGTTGCCGACACACGAGTTACTGATGCTACCTGTTATAAATTCCCTCGGTCCTTCACCGACTTTTCCCATCACTCCTACCTTGTTTCCGCTACTTTTCTCGTGCACATGTACAAAATAGTCACGTGCAAAAGGGTTTTCCCAAACCAAGAAATCACCGGCAATAAGTATGGTTCCCGGCATGGTGGTCATAATGTCATCGTCCAACACTTCGTGAGTAGCACTTATATATTCCACATTCTGTTTCTTTTCACCTGTGCAGCCACACAAAACAAAAGCTGCAAACAAATAACAATAAATTTTCATATATATATTTTTTATACATTAGTTAACGTCAGCTCGATAAAACTATTATATTTATCCGTTTGAATATTAGTGATATAGTGATAAAAGTATTAAATCTATAGTGTCCAATTATAATATTTAAACAATTGTCATTATATTCCGTAACTATTCAGCGGATGTAACATTCCAGGGTTTAGCGAATGCTTCAATATGCTCGGCTTCTGATAATTTGTTGATTCCCATTGAAATTAGATGCAAATACATTTGCGC
>CAMWGU010000097.1 GCA_947173895.1 uncultured Bacteroides sp.
CGTTCGAGCCATACTGTATCGCGTTTTCTGAATTTTATCGGACAGCAATAAAAAAAAGAGGTAACACAAGATTTTTTCTTGGTTACCTCTTTTTTTAAAGAGAGAAATTTTATGTGTTAGAGAGTATTAAATTAATAGTTCTTTGTACATAATGTATTGTAAGCAGTTTCCGAACGCGGAATTTCCCAAATCCATCCTTGTGCATCTTTGTCTTTGGTAAGGAACGAACAGAATGACTGGTCAAAATTGGAACCACGTACCAAATCCAAATGCAAGCGTTTCAAATCGAAGAAACGGAACCCTTCTCCCCACAGCTCTACACGACGACTATTCATGATTTCTTCTGCCAGTGCGGCACCCGTATTACCTTGAGAAATATATTCCGGGTCGCGGGTTACTTGGAATTTGCTGAATACTTCTTGTGCTTTTGCATCTTGTCCGGAACGTGCCAATGCTTCAGCTTCTGTTAGATAAAGTTCTGCCAAACGCATGAATGCAAAGTCGCCGACTGCATTTGACGTGGAACGGGCTGTGAACTTGCGGTTCTGATAGGGTAACTGGGCAAAACTGGAACTTGGTACTTCCATTTTGCCGGATGGGTCCCACCACGCAAGACGTTCGTCGGTTGCCGACATCGTAGCATAAGTTTCGGCATTGATTCCTTTTACACCTTGACGAATGGCAGTAGAGTTGAAATTCCATGACATATAAGCATAGAATGAATAGAAATATACAGTCATATCGTCTGGAGTCATGGCTGCGTAGAGAGCTTCTTTAGTGGCTGTCGTGATATCAGCAAATCCATGTTGCAACTGGCTTCCACTCATCAGTGCATGCCCTTCGGCTTCTGCCAATTGGATGGCCTTTTCCGCATAGTTGGCTGCCTTGGAATAGTCTTGCATGGCCATGGCTACACGGGATTTTAGTCCCCAAGCCACTTTTTCGCTATAGTGGCTCAAAGCGAGTGATTTACCGCTCAGCAATGTAGTGGCTTCATCCAAATCCTGATTGATCTTGTTATATACTTCGGCTACCGAACTACGTGCCAGTTCGCAGGCCTCAGAGCTTTCGCGATAGGGAACTCCGGCATGACTGTTGTTTCCCGATGCATCATAACGTCCGGCATAGAGTTGCACCATGAGGAAGTGTGAGTATGCACGGAAGCAAAGACATTCGCCTTTTATCTGATCATACAATGTCTGGTCGGACTTGTTCAACTTATTGTAGTCGTTTTGTGCCAGTCCTTCCAGTATCATATTGGCGTTCAAGATCCATTGATATGCCAAACGCCAGATTGTGGAATTATAACCGTTGGTTTCATTCATATTACATTGCCAACCCAAATAAGCGGCTTTCATCCATGTATTAATTTGCCAAGTAATGTCATCACCTTCACAATCAATACTCATCAGTACCCCCGGCAATCCTCCTAAACATTGATAACTGGATTCTTGTGATACCATTTGTCTGTGGATTCCGTTCAATGACGAATACAGGTTTTCCATGGACTGTTTTATGGTTGTATCGCTCACGGCATTGGTGGGCACAGTATCCAGATAGTCGTCTGCACATCCAGCAAAGGTCATCATACCTGCTGCGGCAAATCCTAAAATGATGTTCTTTATTGATTTCATAATGTTCTTGTTTTTGATGAATGAATTAGAATGATGCAGTCAGGCCTATTGTGATATTGCGTGAAGGCATGTATTCATTATATGTAATACCGCTATAATTTGCCATCGGGTTCAAACCTTGACGTGCTTTGAGCATAAACAAGTTCTCGGCAGTCAGGTTCAAACGAACACTTTTCAGCATTACAGGAGTAAGCCATGCCTTAGGCAACTGGTACCCTAACGTGATAGAACGCAAGTTCAAGTAGTCTGATTTTGTAAGCCAACGGGTTGAATAGCTTTGTCCGATGTTGGTAGAGTGTGTGCTGTTAGCATCTACACGGGGAACATCAGTTATATCGCCTTCTTGTTTCCAAGCGTTTTTAAGGTCGGAACTCATAGATGAACCATATTCTGACATACTCATCAAGCCAGCATAATTGGTATCAATCATTTTGCCACCCAGCTGGTAAGAGAAAGTAGCATTAAAATCGAAACTTCTGTAGCTTGCCTTAAGATTGAAACCACCATATACTTTGGGGATGGAAGCACCGCTGAAATCATACTTGGCATAATTGTATGAGTTAGTCAGCTCTTTGCCGTCAATAACGACTACAGTTTTTTTGTAAGCATCATATGTGGATTGGCTGATGTTGTTGTCACCTGCACCGATGTTGTTGGTATTATATTTTTCAACATCACTATAATATAATCCGTCACCGTTTTGCGGATTTACTCCATACCATTGACGCAACCAAAATTCATATATGGATTTGCCTTCCTGCCATTTCTTGGAACCGCTGATATAGCCGTTCTCTTTCATTGTATTGGGCAGGTTGGTGATCTTGTTCTTTATAAATGTCGCATTGGCTCCTATTGATATGCTCCAGTCCTTATTCTTGAATGCAGTGTAGTCTAAATCAATTTCTACACCCGAGTTGGTGACTTTACCGATATTTTGTACGATTGAAGTGACACCCATGGATGACGGTTGGGCTACATCGAACAACAAGTCGCGTGATTCTTTACGGAAGAACTCAATGCTACCGTTCAAACGGTCAAACAGTCCGAATTCTACAGCAACGTCAGTCGATACCTGAGTTTCCCATTTCAGGTTCGGATTAGCAATAGTAAAGAAGTAGGCACCAGCTTCGTTCACATTTTTTTGTCCCAAAGAATAAAGTGTCTGGTATGGATAGTAGTCACTGTAACCATCGCTGTCCAGAATATTGTCATTACCAGTTTCACCGTAAGATGCGCGCAGTTTTAAATTGTTGATCCAAGTAATGTCCTTCATAAAGTTTTCCTGACTGATACGCCAGCTGGCACCGAATGACCAGAAATTTCCCCAACGGTTATTCTTGTGGAAGCGTGAAGAACCATCGCGACGATAGGAAATAGAGGCATAATACTTGTCTGCATAGTCATAGTTCAAACGTCCGAAATAACCTTCTTTCTTATAATTATCTGTATAAGAACTAAGTTCGCTAATGTTAACGAAATTACCAAATTCGTAGATGCCGTTCAATGATTCCTGAGTTTTCATTGAATAAAGATATTCATATTTATAAGAATAATTTTCGTGTCCCAGCAAGAAGTTGAATGAATGATCACCAATTGATTTTTCGTAAGTAATTAATTGATTGAAAGTCTGCGTTAACGTACGAGTTGACATCTGATTCAAACGGCCTGGTCCGGCTGTTCCATCACCTACCCACGGGTTTTCATATACTTTCCGACGATAGTCTACCGTATTAATAGAGTAATTGGACGTAAGATCCAATCCTTCAATCGGTTTAAGGGTTAAGTAAGTATTAGCACGCTGTCCAACGCGCACCAATTCACGCATATTGAACATGGTTTCAGCAATTGCATCACGTCCCGGATTTGATAAACGTTCTCCGTCATAGTCATAAACATACTCAGCTGGATTGGTGGTAGCTTTGTTCTCACTGTTCAAATATTTTCCTGTTGTCAGGTCATGTTTGTGTATCGGATAAATGGGTGCCATGCCACGAACGTAGCGTGTCAGGTTGCTATACGAACTGGAGTTGCTGGAAGTTGAAGTTGAATAATTGGACTCAGTACGATTGACAGCAATGTTCAATCCGGATTTAAACCATTTTACCGGATATACATTATAATTCAAACGGCCAGAATAACGTGTGAAGTCCGTTTTGATCATGTAACCGTTATCATTCAGATAACCCAAAGAGGCGTATGTATCACTTTTATCGGTCTTAGTATTATAGCTCAAATTATATTCCTGACGGTGTCCGGTTTTGAATGCGGCATCTTCCCAATCTAGGTCATCTCCCCATTTAAGTGCATTGGCAGCCGGATTCAGGCGACCATCTGTACTTACAATAGCATCATCGGCTACATTCAAAAATGGATTATATTTTAATGTAGAACCGATTTTCTTACTTGCTTCTTGAGCAGCTGTAGTAGCATCCTTTCCTCCACTAATGAGACTGTTTTTCATCATTTCCCATTGTAAAGGATAGTATTCGTAGATATTTACTTTTTCATAGTCTTTATAGGCGCGGTTGGACCAACCTTGATTTATAGTAAGAGTCACTCCTGTGCCACCATTATTCTTTCCTTTTTTTGTGGTGATCAAAATAACACCATTACCGGCGCTGGATCCGTAGAGTGAAGTGGAAGCTGCATCTTTCAATACAGTCATTGATTCGATATCGGCCGGATTGATATCGCCAATAGAGCCATCATATATAGCTCCGTCTACTACATATAGCGGAGCATTAGAAGCGTTTACAGAACCAAAACCACGAATGCGGACAGAGGCCGATTCACCGGGTTGTCCAGTAGAAGATGTTACTTGCACACCGGTTGCATTACCTTCTAAAGCCGCGGTTACATTAGATATGGCTCGTTTCTCGATAGATTGGGCACCTACAGTAGAAGCAGAACCGGTAAAAGAGGATTTTTTCTGAGTCCCATAAGCCACCACTACTACTTCGTCCATTACTTTAGAATCACTTTGCATAACAATGCGAAGATCTGTCTTGATTTCTACTTCTTGAGTACGCATGCCGACAAATGAAATGGTTAGCATTTTAGACCCAGAAGGAATGTTGTTAATACTGAACCGACCTGTCGCATCTGTAATGCTACCCATGGTGGTTCCTTTTACTAAGACAGTTGCTCCGATAATGGGCTCATCGTCTTCTGCGGAAATCACTATACCCGTTGCTTTCAAGTTTTGAGCTGTGACCACGCTTATCCATAAAAATGAATAAACTAATGATAATAAAACTCTTTGTTTCATAAAAAATAAGTTTTTAATTAATGATGCATAGACTCTTTAAAAAGAGCACGCTCTTTCTTTATTTTGCGCAAATATATATAATTTTTTGAAATAATTTATTATTTAGAGTGAAATATTGTATTTTTCAATGAAAAATATTCAAAGAGACTTATAAAAAGACTAACATTTCTGATTTTAAGCATAAAATCACTTGTAACTACGTAAGTTATAAA
Source organism: uncultured Bacteroides sp. (assembly GCA_947173895.1). GTDB lineage: Bacteria > Bacteroidota > Bacteroidia > Bacteroidales > Bacteroidaceae > Phocaeicola. The sequence continues at coordinate 5,115 of CAMWGU010000097.1, forward strand.
GAAGTAACTTGTTTGGTAAAGTATGTTTTTTGCTGGCAATCCATTGGCGAAATAAAATTTGCTCTTAATGGATTGTATTGGTATCTCTAGAGTCTTTTTAGTCTTATAAATGAAGTTTATTTTCATGTAATATCTTCCCTTTAAGAATTGACAACTAATTACAAATCATTCTAAAATAGAATATTATCTTAGCAGAAAGGATTATATAACAGCCTATGATGATTTATGTACTTTTTCAATATATCGATGGAGTCATATCAATTTTAGTTGAATCCGATAGCTGATTGTTTGTCTTTATTCTGTGGCTCTTGTATATGATTTATTTATATAATATTTTTAAATACAATATTGGAAACCTGCTTTTTGTTATCGGACTTATGCGAAACTATCGAAGTGTTTACTTTGCAATAGGAAAAACAGCCCTATTAAAGTAGTTATATTCTCCTTTATATATAATAAGGTATAAAGATTAGAATTATGTAAGGTGATGAATTAGGATTGATGTACTACCCTCCTTACAAACATGAACGAGTTACATATTTTTTCTGCTGTAAATGCAATTTCTTTGCAAAAATCATTTCCGTATGATAAATTCTCCGTAAATTTAGCCTCTGAGAGCATAGAAATTGTTATGCTTTAGATGGTAAAGCGAATATGTAGAACTATTATATTATTCTTAATCAATTAGATAACAATTATCCTTATCGCACTATGAAAATATGTAATTATTATATTTTGTTTCTACTCGTTGTATTGTGTGGGTGTACCCAGCCTGCCGAAGTGACATCGCCGGATGGTAATATCAGGTTAATGTTTCGTCTTGATGAGGCCGGCGAAATGACTTATGAGATAGCTGTAGGAGGCAAACCTTTTATTACTCCTTCTGCTATGGGATTTGAGGGGCATGATAGTGTCAATCTGGCTAAAGATTTTCGGATAGAGCATACTGAGTATGCCGCCAAAGACGAAACATGGACACAACCTTGGGGAGAGAATAAATCCATCAGGAATCATTATAATGAAATGGCTGTGCATCTGAAGAATCAGGCAAATACGCAATTGACCCTTCGTTTCCGTATTTTTGATGACGGCGTGGGGTTCCGCTATGAATACCACGTTCCACGGGTGGATAGCGTGTTTGTTATGGACGAACTCACATCATTCAATGTGTCACAGGATGGCAAGTCCTGGTCTATTCCAGCCAGTTTTGAAACATACGAACTACTGTATCGCACTTTGCCTCTCAGCAAGGTGGATAATGCCAATACCCCGATGACTTTTAAGACAGAGAACGGAGTATATGCCAGCATTCATGAGGCGGCTTTGACAGACTTTCCCGAGATGACCTTGAAACAAACCAAGGGATGCCACTTTAAGTCGGAACTGGCTTCTTGGCCCGATGGCGTAAAAGCTCGTTTTGCCGGAAGCGACTTTGTTACTCCTTGGCGTAGCATTCAGATTGCCTCTCAAGCGGTTGGCCTGATAAACTCCAGCCTGATATTGAACTTAAATAACCCTTGTGTGTTAGAGGGCGATTTAAATTGGATACGCCCAATGAAGTATGTGGGCATTTGGTGGGGGATGCATCTAGGGGTTGAAACATGGGCCATGGATGACCGTCACGGCGCCACAACCGCTAATGCCAAACGGCATATAGACTTTGCCGCAGCCAACAATATCGAAGCTGTGATGTTTGAAGGCTGGAACGAAGGTTGGGAAAGCTGGGGAGGCATGCAGACTTTTGACTATACCAGACCATACGCCGATTTCGATATGGAAGAGGTGGTGCGTTATGCCAAGGAAAAGGGGATTGAAATAATTGGTCACCATGAAACGGGTGGCAACATCTTTAATTATGAACGACAGCTGGACAATGCTTACAAATGGTATGCAGACTGGGGGATACATAGTGTAAAGACTGGATATGCCGGAGGTTTGCCGGATGGACACAGCCACCACGGACAGCTCAATGTGCGCCATTACCGCAAAGTGGTGCAGACTGCCGCATGCTATCATACCACTCTGGATGTCCATGAACCTATTAAGGATACTGGTATCCGCCGCACGTATCCCAACATGATGACACGCGAAGGTGCCCGGGGCATGGAGTGGAACGGATGGAGCGAAGGAAATCCTCCCGAACACCATGAGTTGCTGCCTTTTACCCGTTTGTTGGGCGGACCGATGGATTATACGCCGGGAATTTTCGATATTTTATATAAAAGGACACGTAACTCTCCTCGCCGCAAGAAATGGAACGACCAAGATAAGGGAAATAGTCGTGTGAATACGACTTTGGCCAAACAAATAGCCAATTGGGTAGTACTCTATTCACCTTTGCAGATGGCTTCGGATCTGATAGAGAACTATGAGGGACATCCGGCTTTTCAGTTTTTTCGTGACTTTGATGCGGATTGTGACTGGTCCGAAGCCTTACAGGGTGAGCCAGGAGAATTTATAGCCGTGGTACGAAAAGCGAAGGATAAGTATTATTTGGGAGTAACCACCAACGAGGAAGCACGTGTACTGACTATTTCTTTGTCTTTCCTTGAGAAAGACAGAAAATATCATGCGGTGATTTATGCTGATGGAGAGGACGCCGACTGGAAAACAAATCCTACCTCTTATCAAATTATGAGCAAAGAGGTGACAGCGGCCGACACGTTGTCGGTAACTATGGCAAAAGGCGGCGGGCAGGCGGTGAGCTTTATGCCAGCGGTCGACCGCATTATCTCTTTTTCGAATGAAATAAAACAGTAACAACCTTTAAAAAAAGATTAGATGAAAACAATCGTAACTCCGGCTAAACGCCGTAGTCCTATTTTCTGGGTTCCCACCGCTTACTTTGGTATGGGACTTCCCTTTGTCGTATTGAATATGGTGGCCGTGCTAATGTACAAAGGCCTGGGAGTCAGTGATGCAAAAATAGCCTTTTGGACTTCCCTGATCATGCTTCCGTGGACACTGAAACCACTTTGGAGTCCATTGTTGGAAATGTATCGCACCAAAAAGTTCTTTGTCGTTCTCACCCAAATGCTGTCGGGAATCGCATTCGGGTTGATAGCCCTGGCGCTTCATCTTCCTTCTTTCTTTGCGGTTACCATAGCCTTGTTTGCCATAGTTGCTTTCAGTGGTGCAACGCATGATGTGGCTTGTGACGGAGTATATATGGACGAACTGAACGAACAGGAACAGGCCAAGTACATAGGTTGGCAGGGTGCTTTTTATAATGTCGCAAAAATTGTCGGAACAGGATTGCTGGTCTATTTGGCCGGATATCTGAAAGACCATCACGAAGGTTCTTCGGAAGATGCAGTGTTTTACTCATGGACGGTCATTATGGTCGTTTTGGGAGTAGTCATGTTTGCATTGGGCCTGTATCACACCCGCATGCTTCCTTCGGGCAGGCATGCCCATTCGGTTACGTCCTTTTCGCAGAGTATGAACGAATTATGGAATGTTATCCGTAACTTTTTCACTAAAAAGCATATTGTATATTACATTTGCTTTATTATTTTATATCGTTTTGCCGAAGGATTTGTGATGAAAATCGTACCTTTGTTCCTGAAAGCTGGACGTGATGTGGGTGGCTTAGGATTGACAGAACAAGAGATTGGCATTTATTATGGAACCTTTGGCGCGGCTGCTTTTGTGCTCGGTTCATTGTTGGGCGGGTATTATATATCCGCACGCGGCTTGAAAAAAGCCTTGTTTTCCTTATGTTGTGTATTCAATCTACCTTTTATGGCGTATACTCTGCTTGCCATTTTCCAGCCGCAGAGTGCTCCTCTTATCGGCGGAGCCATTGTGCTAGAATATTTCGGATATGGCTTCGGCTTTGTAGGCCTTACATTGTTCATGATGCAACAAGTGGCGGCTGGTCCTCATCAGATGGCACATTATGCTTTTGCTTCGGGCATCATGAATCTAGGTGTCATGCTTCCGGGCATGATGTCAGGATATGTTAGTGATTGGCTAGGATATAAGATGTTCTTCATTTTTGTGCTGATTGCTACTATCCCGGCGTTTTTGATGACATGGTTTGTGCCGTTCACGCACGAAGACAAGAAATAAAAAAGAACTATGAATCTAACAATAAAAGAGAACATGAGTGAATTGAAAATTATGGGTAATCCGTTGCCCAGCATGCCATGGGAAGATCGTCCCGAAGGCTGCAAAAATGTAATGTGGAGATATAGCGCAAATCCGGTTATTCCTCGCGATTTGCTTCCTACGTCCAATAGTATATTCAATAGTGCGGTAGTTCCTTTTGGCGAAGGCTATGCCGGAGTGTTCCGCTGCGATGATACGAATCGCCGTATGGCGCTTCATGTAGGATTCAGCAAGGACGCCGTTCATTGGGATATATGTCCGGAGAAACTACAGTTCCAGTGTGATATTCCCGAAATAGGCGAATGGGTGTACGGTTACGATCCGCGTGTCTGCCTGATAGACGACCGTTACTACGTGACATGGTGTAACGGATACAAAGGGCAGCCTACTATCGGTGTGGCATGGACCACGGATTTCAAAACGTTCCATCAGGTGGAAAATGCTTTCCTGCCTTTCAACCGCAATGGTGTGTTGTTCCCTCGCAAGATCAACGGCAATTTTGCTATGCTGAGCCGTCCCAGCGACAATGGGCATACGCCGTTTGGAGATATATATTATAGTGAGTCGCCCGACTTAGAGTTTTGGGGACGCCATCGCCATGTTATGTCTCCTGCTCCCTTTGAAGTGAGCGCATGGCAGTGTCTGAAGATTGGTGCCGGACCTATTCCTATCGAAACTAGCGAAGGCTGGTTACTGTTCTATCATGGTGTACTCCGTTCCTGCAACGGGTATGTATATGCTTTCGGTTCAGCGTTGCTCGATCTGGACGAACCTTGGAAGGTGAAATTCCGTTCTGGACCATATCTCATCTCTCCGCGCGAGTCTTACGAGTGCATGGGAGATGTGCCCAACGTATGCTTCCCCTGTGCGGCTTTGCACGATCCCGAGACTGGAAGAGTAGCCGTTTATTACGGATGCGCCGATACGGTGACAGGACTAGCATTTGGCTATATTCCCGAAATCATTGAATTTACCAAGAAGAACTCCATCATCTAAGTACCAGTGGTGTCGGATGAAGAAACAAAGAAGGTATTCATGCTAAATATTGCAGGTGTCTTCACGAAATATGGGGAAGCCACTTGCAATGTTTGATATGCTCGGCATGAGTATTTAGCTAGTCGCCCCTTAAAAAGAGCTCCTCTGCGGGATATTGCAAGAAAACAATATCCCGCAGATTTTTTCAATAAGTACTCCAAGAGCCCTCATGGCTCTTTTAAAGTTGTACATTGCTACAGCTAAGAGCAAGTCGACAGCATCCCCGAGCATACCCTTATAAAAGTTGCATCCAAAACATTTCCTAATCTTCTTTCTGATAATGCGTACACCTGTCTGAGAGATTCTTCGATGGTATGCCCGTCGTATTCGTTCTGGAAGGACTTGGTCCCAAAAATAATACCGGCAATTGAGCGGATTCACTCCATTGTTCAACAACCGATTCATCGGACAAGTTACGCACGTTATTTAAGAAGCACCCTCATTCGTATCCGCCTGATACAAAAAAAAGCCTCCGTGACTGTATAAAGTCCGGAGGCTCG
>CAMWGU010000098.1 GCA_947173895.1 uncultured Bacteroides sp.
CCATACTATATAATAATAAGCCGGAAAAAACACAGTTTCTTTATCCAACCGACATATTAAGTCGATATTTATACCTAAATTTGCCATTCGAATTCAAACAACAGCTATGGGAACAAACAAAATTTTACTAATCTGCTTGGGTTTCATCGCATTAGCAGCATGCAGCTCCGGCTCAAAAAAACAAACGAACAATATGGAAAATGAAAAGAGAACAAAGGTGAAACTGGAAACTACCATGGGAAACATTACAGTATCACTGTATAATGAAACGCCCAAACATCGCGACAACTTCATCAAACTGGTGAAAGAAGGAATATACGACAGCACATTGTTTCACCGCGTCATCAAGCAATTCATGATACAGGCAGGCGACCCGGACAGCAAGAACGCATCCGATACCGCTATGCTGGGAAGCGGCGACGTGGGATACACCATCCCGGCAGAATTCAATCCGAAGTTCTTCCATAAAAGAGGAGTGCTGGCCGCCGCACGCCAAGGCGACGACGTCAATCCGGAAAAAGCCTCATCGGGCTGCCAGTTCTATATTGTCACCGGACGCAAATTCACCGAACCGCAATTGCTGAACATGGAAAACAAAATAAACGAACAACACGAGGAAGCCATTTTCGACAGCCTAGCACGCCAGCACATGAAGGAAATCTATAAGATGCGCAAGGCAGGCGACGATGCCGGCCTGCTGGCATTGCAAGACACACTGGAAGCACAGGCACGCGAACTGGCCGACCAAGAGGAAAAATTTCGTTTCACCCCCGAACAGATGAAGGCCTACACCACCATAGGCGGCGCCCCCCATCTGGACGGAGCCTACACAGTGTTTGGCGAAGTGACCGAAGGCATGGAAATAGTAAGTAACATCGAAATTGCCAAAACAAACCGTGCGGACCGTCCGCTGACAAACATCCGCATCATCAAAGCCAGCATCGAATAAGCACATGATACGCATCAACCGACATACCCTGACCAACGGACTGCGAGTGGTACACTACGAAGACAACACCACACAGATGGTGGCACTGAACTTGCTGTACGATGTGGGCGCGCGCGATGAAGATCCCGGACACACCGGATTCGCCCATCTGTTTGAACACCTGATGTTCGGAGGATCCATCCATGTGCCCGATTATGACACCCCGGTGCAAAACGCCGGAGGCGAGAACAATGCTTGGACCAATAACGACATGACCAATTACTATATCACCCTCCCCCGACAGAATGTAGAAACCGGGTTTTGGCTGGAGAGCGACCGCATGCTGTCGCTCGACTTCAACCCACACAGCCTGGAAATACAACGCCAAGTGGTGATAGAAGAATTCAAGCAAAGAAACCTGAACCAGCCATACGGAGATGCCTCACACCTGATACGTGCAATGGCCTATAAGGTACATCCCTACCAATGGCCCACTATCGGTAAAGAAATCGGTCACATAGCCAATGCCACACTGGAAGAAGTGAAAGCCTTCTTCTTCCGATATTATGCACCCGACAACGCCATTCTGGCGGTAACGGGACACATCTCCTTTGAAGACACCGTGGCACTGGCCGAAAAATGGTTCGGACCCATTCCCCGGCGAAACACCCTACGCCGCAACCTGCCGGCCGAGCCACGGCAAACAGCAGAACGCCGCCTAAGTGTAGAACGGAACGTACCTGTCGATGCACTTTTCATGGCATTCCACATCTGTGACCGATGTCATCCCGACTATTATGCCTTCGACATGTTGAGCGACCTGCTGAGCAGCGGGCGTTCCTGCAGGCTGGTACAACGGTTGGTGCAGAAAAAACAGATATTCAACAGTATAGACGCCTACATTTCGGGAAGCATAGACGAAGGACTGTTCCACATCACCGGAAAACCGGCTCTGGGAGTGACACTGGAAGAAGCAGAGACGGCCGTGTGGCAGGAACTACAGAAACTGACCGAAGAGGACGTAGACGAAAACGAACTGGAAAAAGTGAAAAACCGCTACGAAAGCGAACAGATTTTCAATAACCTGAACTATCTGAACGTGGCCACCAACCTGGCCTATTTCGAACTGATAGGAAAAGCAGAAGACATCAACGACGAGGTGAGGAAATATCGTGAGGTCACGGCCCGACAAATAAAACAGGCCGCCCAAAAAACTTTTGTGCGCGAAAATTGTTCCACACTTTACTATAAAAGCAATCTGCCTCAACAATAACTAGACGGCAAGCCGGCCGCCCCACATAATCGCAGCACGGGCAGGCCGGCATGCCGGCTCTTCAACGGACAAACACATCGGCTAATTACCAAAGAACGAACGCACCATCGAAAGAAAAATGAACAGACTATACATACCGCATTACAAAGCACTTCTCGGCCTGGGACTTCCTATTGTCATCGGCCAGATAGGTGTCATCATACTCGGCTTTGCCGACACGCTGATGATAGGCCATCACAGCACAAGCGAACTGGCCGCCGCCAGTTTTGTGAACAACATGTTTACGCTGGCCATCATCTTTGCCACCGGATTCTCTTATGGGCTGACCCCCATCGTGGGCAGCCTGTTCGGCCGGGGAGAAACCCGCATAGTGGGGAGGATGCTGAAAAACAGCTTGTTTGCCAACACCCTGCTGGCAGTGCTGCTTACCCTTATCATGTGGGCGCTCTACCTGAACCTACACCGGCTGGGACAACCTGAGGAACTGCTTCCGCTGATGCGCCCCTATTTCATCGTGTTGCTCATCTCCCTGCTGTTCGTACTGCTTTTCAACGGATTCAAGCAATTTGCCGACGGCATTACCGACACCCGCATCTCTATGTGGATCTTGCTGGCGGGCAACGTAACGAACATCATCGGAAACTATATCCTGATCTACGGCAAACTGGGAATGCCCGAAATGGGACTGCTGGGAGCCGGAATAGCCACACTGGCCTCACGCATCCTGATGGTAATCGCCTTTACCGCCATCTTTTTCAGCAGCCGGCGTTATCAGACCTATAAAGAAGGATTCCGGAACAGTACGATCAACCGTGCCGACTTCCTGCACCTGAACAAATTGGGATGGCCTGTTGCCCTGCAGATGGGAATGGAAACAGCCTCGTTCAGCCTCAGCGCTGTCATGGTGGGATGGATAGGCACCACGGCTCTGGCCGCCCACCAGGTGATGCTCACCGTGTCGCAGATCTGCTTCATGATGTACTACGGCATGGCCGCCGCCGTGGCCGTCAGAGTAAGCAACTTCCACGGACTAGGAGACACAGCCAACGTGCGCCGCTCGGCCAACGCCGGATTCCATATCATCCTGCTCATGGCCTTCTGTTCCGCCCTGCCCATCTTCCTGCTACGCCACAGCATAGGCGGATGGTTTACAGACGATGCGGAAGTGGGCGCCATCGTGGCACAACTCATCATCCCCCTGATGATCTACCAACTGGGCGACGGCATGCAATGTAACTTTGGGAACGCCCTGCGCGGCATCTCGGACGTAAAGCCGGTCATGATATTTGCCTTCATCGCCTATTTCCTGATCTCGCTGCCCGCCGGATACTTCTTCGGCTTTGTGCTGCACTGGGACATTGTAGGAATATGGATGGCCTTCCCCTTCGGACTGAGTTCGGCCGGAATCATGTATTACCTACGTTTCAACCATGACACCAAACCGACATAAGCCCATGAGCCATCCCAACCGTTTCACACAGCTGAAAGTGGCGTCCGGCTACCTGCTGCTGACCGCCCTGCTTTTCTTGTCTGTGGGCTACATCTATCAGGAAATGAAAGCCCTGACCGAAACCGGAAACGATGAAACCACCTTGATACAGCGGCGCCACATGACCAACCAAATTATAGGCCGGCTCTATCAAGCAGAAGTCATTGGGCAATCGCTTGGCACCGGACAACTGGAACAATACCACCAATATAAGGACGCCATGAGGCAGGCCAACCAGACTCTCGACTCACTGCGTACGCTGCTGACCGACAGCACACAACTGACACGGATAGACACCGTGGGCATGCTCTTCGTGGAAAAAGAACGAAACATGCGAAACCTGCTGAAAGCGATTCAAGAAGGAGATGCCGACAAGATTTACAAAGAACACATCGACGAACTTATAGCCGAACAAGATTCCCTGCTCGGCCTTCCCCACGTGCACCGGAAAGTGATCACACACACCAACTCATACGTCATCCACAAAAAGCCGAAAGGCTTCTTCAAACGGCTGGGAGAAGTCTTCGCCCCCGGAAAAGCCGACTCTACACAAGTGAGCAACGTGGTACAGGAAGAATATACCGATACACTGACCGAAGCATACAGCCCGGCCGACACCGTGGCCACCCTGCTGAAAGACATACAAAACCGTGTGACCGAAACCCAGCAACAACGTATGGAAAGAGTCGGACGGCGCACCCAATCCTTGCGACTGAGCGGACTGAAACTGAGTCAGAAAGTAAACCAGCTGCTGAACACCATCGAAGAAGAAGAACAAGCACTGGCACAAAACAGACATATACAAGAAGAACGCATACGCCAAAATTCCATCCGGACAATGGCAGGAATCGCCATCGCAGCCCTTGTGCTGGCCGTATTCTTCCTGATCATGATAGGGCGCGACATTACCCGGAGCAACCATTACCGCCACGAACTAGAAAAGGCCAAACACCGTGCCGAAGACCTGCTGGCTGCCCGCGAAAAACTAATGCTGACCATCACCCACGACATCAAAGCCCCTGTAGGATCCATCCTGGGCTATACCGACTTGCTAAAACGAATCACCACCGAAGAGCGCCAACAGTTCTATCTGGACAATATGAAAAGTTCGGCCAACCACCTGCTAGGGCTGGTCAAGTCGTTACTGGACTTCCACCGACTGGACGCACACAAGATGGACATCAACCCGGTAGCCTTCAACCCGCACCAGCTGTTCGACGCCATTTACAGCAGTTTCGTGCCCATGGCCACGGCCAAACGACTGACACTGGACTACCATTGCAACGAATCGCTGAACCGCCTGTACACGGGCGATCCGTTCCGCATCCGCCAAATAGCGGAAAATCTACTCTCGAATGCACTGAAATTCACTCAAGAAGGAAGCATCGCCCTACAAGCCGCCCTAGAAAACGGACAATTACACTTCAGCATCAGCGATACCGGATGCGGCATCAGTCCGGACGAACAGCAACGCATCTTCCACGAATTCACCCGCCTTCGCAACGCCCAAGGACAGGAAGGATTCGGACTAGGACTGGCCATCACCCGCAAACTGGTGCTCCTGCTCGAAGGAAGCATCAATATAGAAAGCGAACAAGGCAAAGGCAGCTGCTTCCATGTCCATCTGCCCCTGCCCGAATCTCCCCGGCAGACGAAAGGCAACATCGGCCTAGAAACCGCCGAACATACCCCTTTCCGGCCTGCCGCTACCACGGAGAACCGACCGATCGCCCTTCCAGCACTTACTAAGGACACAGGCAGTTCCCTTCAGCTCATCCTGATAGACGACGACCGCATACAGCTCCAACTCACGGCCGCCATGCTGGAACGCCCGGGAGTAGCCGTAACCTGCTGCCATCATCCCGAGGAACTTCTACATCGGTTACAGGACGAATCTTTCGATGCCCTGCTCACCGACATACAGATGCCGGCCATGAACGGATTCGAACTGCTGAAAGCCATCCGCGCACTACACGCCACCTCATCGCTGCCGGTAATCGCAATCACCGCCCGCAGCGACATGGATGAGAACACTGTCCGCTCGCACGGATTTGCCGGTTGCCTGCACAAGCCGTTCACCACCAACGAACTGCTTTCTGCCATCGCCCAAGCCACAGGAAAAAGAATTCCTTCCCTAGCTCCTGCCGGAACCGACCGGAACCAACCGGACACACTGCACTTTGCAGCCCTGACCGCCTTCTCGGCCGACGACCCGGAAGCAGCCTCCAAAATCATCGAGACCTTTATCGACGAAACCAAAAAAAACTGTGAAACCATGCAGAAAGCATTAGAGCAAAAAGACATGGAAACCATGGCGGCAACAGCACACAAACTGCTGCCGCTGTTTACCATGCTGGGAGCCACCCGCTGCATTCCGACACTGGTATGGATGGAAAAAAGACGAGGCACCACCGAAGTGAACGAAGAAGTGACCGAAAAAACAAACTTCCTTGTCAAGGAAATAAAAAAGGTGATTGCCGAAGCACAAAAACACTACAATACAGCAAACACCAAACAAACAAATCCCTGAAAAACAACCATACAGACATGCCATACACACCTGCCCCCAAAAAGCTACAACATCTACAGCAAAAACGCCCTCCAAATAGTTAAAAGGTATTAGAAAAGAGAGCAACATTTCGGCCATGACCCGAAAACGTTTTATTTTTGTAGCATCAAAAAAAGTACATAAAAATGATATACTCCATTCTGATAGTAGAAGATGATATGACCTTTGCCACCATGCTGAAAACCTGGCTGGGCAAAAAAGGTTTCTCGGTGGACACAGCAAGTAGCAACGCGCGTGCGCGCAAATTGTTAGACACACACACCTACCATCTTGTATTGTCCGATCTACGCTTGCCCGACCAGGACGGCATCTTCCTACTTTCGTGGATGAAGGAACAGGGACATGCCATCCCGCTGATCATTATGACAGGCTATGCCGACATACAAAGCGCCGTACAGGCCATGAAACAAGGAGCCAGCGACTACATCTCCAAACCGGTGCAACCAGACGAACTGTTGAAAAAGATAAATGAGTCGCTGCAAAGCCACTCCTCCGCCCTGACAGACGAAACAGAGAAGAAAGCCTACCCACACAAGACATCCTCCAACAAAGAAACCCACAGTAAAACTACTGTCCACTCCTCCGGATTTCTGGAAGGCGAAAGTGAAGCTGCACGCCAGCTCTACAATTATGCAGCCCTGGTAGCCCCCACCCCCATGTCTGTACTCATCAATGGAGCCAGCGGAACAGGCAAGGAATATGTGGCACACCGCATACACCAACTAAGCAAGCGGGCGAACGGACCATTTATAGCCATAGACTGCGGTTCTATACCGAAAGATCTGGCTGCATCCGAATTCTTCGGCCATGTAAAAGGCTCGTTCACAGGTGCATTGAGCGACAAGACCGGAGCCTTTGCGGCAGCAAACGGAGGAACCTTGTTTTTAGACGAGATAGGCAACCTGAGCTATGAAGTGCAAATACAGTTGCTCCGTGCATTGCAAGAAAGACGCATCCGCCCAGTAGGATCCAACAAAGAAATAGAAGTAGATGTTCGGCTGGTCAGTGCCACCAACGAAAATCTGCAACAAGCCATTGAAAAAGGAAATTTCCGTGAAGACCTGTATCATCGTATCAACGAGTTCACCCTCCGCATGCCGGCACTTAAAGAACGACAAGAAGACATACTGCTGTTTGCCAACTTCTTCCTAGACCAGGCCAACCGGGAACTGGACCGGCAATTGACGGGATTCGACGGGGCGGCCTGCCGAATCCTACAAACCTATTCGTGGCCCGGCAACCTTCGCCAATTAAAAAATGTAGTGAAGCGAGCCACCCTGCTGGCACAGGGACGCTTCATCACTCCGGCAGAATTAGGCAATGAACTGCAAGAGCCTGCCAGTCCACCCACTTTCAGTCTGCACAACGAGGAAGCTGAGAAAAGACGCATCATGGAAGCATTGAAGCAAACCGGAAACAATAAGAGCAAGGCGGCCATTCTATTGGGCATAGACCGAAAGACTTTATATAACAAACTGAAGCTATACGATATCCGGTGAGTTTCCTGCCCACCGATTTCCAAGTTCCTGTGGAATAAATCCACAACTCATTCCCCATATTCCACACTTATCCCCCAATAGCAGGCACACGTTCAAAAGAACATAACCACATAGTATACAGTTACTTGCAACTAACATAAATCGTTTGGCACAGATCTTGCAACTCTATAGTCAGAGAAAGAAACAATATGGTATCAACACTAAAAACCTACAATTATGAAAAAATTATTTGTTGCAGTAGCATTACTTATGGGATTAGGAGCATCGACAGCATTTGCCGGCCACTCCGTGGTAACAGAAACCACAACGGTAACCGTTATCAACGAATTCACTCCGATTGAAGTGAAAGATCTTCCGGCCGCCGTACAGGAAGCCATCACAAAGAACTACGCAGAGTCCACTATCAAAGAAGCTGCCGTAGAGAACAAAGAAGATGGGACCAAGACTTACAAAGTCGTTTTAACTGACAAAGAAGGAACTGAAAGCACTGTACTTTTTAGCGAAAGCGGAGAAGTATTGAAGTAAATGAAGTCAGACAATGCTCATGCTGGGCGCACCTAAAAACAGAGGGAGTACCGCGCGGTACTCCCTCTGTCCATTTATTTTTCTTAATCCAACTCAAATCCGTTCCACAAGTTGCCTTCGGGCAAAGGTGCCGTCAGTACAATCTGTTCCTTGGATACAGGATGAACAAACTGCACCGTCCGTGCGTGCAAACAAATGCTTCCATCCGGATTAGAACGCGGAAAACCGTATTTTAAATCGCCTTTAATGGAACATCTCATCTTGGCCAACTGGCAACGAATCTGATGATGCCTTCCGGTTTTCAAATCCACTTCGAGCAAATAATAATTCTGCGAATGCCCGATAAGCTTATAATGAAGTACCGCCTTCTTAGAGTTTTTTACTTCTTTATCGTATGCGTACGACTTGTTCTGCTTCTCGTTGCGCACCAAGTAATGAACCAACTCCCCTTCCGTTTGTTCGGGACATTGCTTCACTATGGCCCAATAAGTCTTTTTTACTTCCCCATTGCGAAACATCTCGTTCAGCCTGGACAGCGCCTTACTTGTTTTGGCAAACACAACCAGTCCGCTGACGGGCCTATCCAGACGGTGAGTCACCCCAATGAATACATCACCCGGCTTGTTGTATTTCTCTTTCAGATACTGTTTCACCGTCTCCGACAAAGGAATATCTCCAGTCTTATCTCCCTGAACGATTTCAGAAGAAGTCTTATTGACTACAATAATATGATTATCTTCGTAAACAACCGTCATATTACATATTCATACCACCATCTACCTGGATAACCTGTCCTGATATATATGAAGACATATCAGAAGCCAAGAATGTAGCTACATCCGCTACATCTTCGGGCGTACCTCCACGGCGTAAAGGAATCTTCTTGGCCCATTCGGCTTTTACTTCGTCAGACAATTTAGCTGTCATATCCGTAATGATGAATCCCGGTGCAATGGCATTGGCACGGATACCACGTGATCCCAATTCCTGTGCAATAGACTTTGCCAGTCCGATCATGCCGGCTTTGGAAGCAGAATAATTACATTGTCCTGCATTTCCGTGAACTCCCACTACGGAAGCCATATTGATGATGCTTCCCTGTTTCTGGCGCATCATGATCGGAGTACATGCATGAATAAAGTTAAAAGCCGATTTCAGGTTAACAGCGATTACTGCATCCCATTGAGCTTCGCTCATACGCATCATCAGTCCGTCTTTGGTAATACCAGCATTATTTACCAAAATATCTATAGAACCAAAATCATCCTTTATCTGATTGACCACCTTTTCAGTATCTTCAAAATTGGCAGCATTAGAAGCGTATCCTTTTACCTTTACTCCCAGTGCAGCGATTTCCTGCTCTGTTTTCTGACCGTTTTCATCTATTACCAAGTCTGTAAAAGCGATATTTGCTCCTTCAGAAGCAAACTTCAACGCAATTGCCTTACCTATGCCTCGAGCGGCTCCTGTCACAATTGCAGTTTTTCCTGTTAATAATCCCATAATTTTCTATTTAATAATTATAAAGTTGATTTTATTCTTTATTCCTATGCTTTACGTCCCAATGCACCAAATACGATTTTAGCCACATAGGCCCATCCTGTCTCGTCGTCCAGTTCTTCTCCTATCTGTCCGCGTATATAGGGGGTTTCAATGCCTTTCACACAATAATGCACAATGTCTGCCACAATGTTCACGTTGTCTATATCAAACATTCCCATCTCTTTTCCTTCGGTCAGCACTTGTCTGAACAATTTGGTTTCCGTCCGGTCAAAATTCTTACGCACAGCCTCCACCCGCCATATATCGCGAAAAAAGTCGGCACGCAACGTTCCGTTTCTAAACACCACCATTTTGATGGAATCTAGATGCGTTTCTATCAGTCGCAGTATTTTCACATCGGGAGCGAGAGACTGTTCGGCCACTTTTTCCATAGCACCCGATAGCATCTCCAACTCCGATTCTACCACTGCCATGTAAATGTCCTCTTTGCTCTTGAAATACGTATATAGCGTACGCCTTCCTTTTTTTGAAGCCACTGCTATATCATTCATCGTAGTATCATCTACCCCATTCTTTGCAAAAAGTTGACGGGCGACGTCTATCAATTTAGCTCTAGTCTTTGATACTGCCATATTAGTTCAATTGCACATTACATATATATGTGAGCAAAATTACATTTTTTCTTTGTACCACACAAACAAATAAGATACATTCTTATAGAAAAGATTAATTAACACTTTTGATAAACACTACAAATCAACGATTTAGATTTAAAAAAAGAATTATTTCAATAAAATATTAGCTGATTTATTTGGAGATTTCCAAAAAAGTTGTACCTTTGCAACCGTAATCGAAAAACAAACATCGCGGAGTGGAGCAGTTGGTAGCTCGTTGGGCTCATAACCCAAAGGTCGTCTGTTCGAGTCAGGCCTCCGCAAC